>NZ_JBNDHY010000366.1:0-282 GCF_056755315.1 Monashia sp. HAY1-2A | reverse complement strand
CGGCCACACCGGGCACTCAAGTCCGCCGGGCGGATGAGCGATCAACCGGACCTGGAGACAATGCGTTCGCGCTGCCTGGAAGCGATTGAGGCAACCGCAGCGGACGCCGACGCCGGGCGGGTACCGGTGCGCGACGCCCACCAGCGGCTCAGCCTCCTCGTAAGGGAGTTCGCCGGTGCCGCAACCGCACTGCCCGTCACCTCCATGACCCTGGATGAGCTACGCCATGAGGGCTTTGCTGGCTTGGCTGAGGGGATCGCCGAAATCTACCCCAGTGAATTC
>NZ_JBNDHY010000365.1:0-284 GCF_056755315.1 Monashia sp. HAY1-2A | reverse complement strand
GCCGATGTTTCCTACGACAACACCGCCTTCGCTCTGCACCTGGCCGCGGGTGTCCGGGGACTCGATGACCGGTTGGGCCGCGCCTTGGCCTGCCTGGTCATCTCGCTCCCGGTGGTGCTGGTCTTTACCGTGGGTCCGTTGTTCCTTACCGGGGAGTGGCACTGGCTGCCCAATCTTTTGGGATTGTCGCTTGGAACGCTGCTCACCGGGTTGGGACTCTCGTCGGTAATCTCGGCCCGGTATAACATTGCCGTACCCTTGCCTGGCGACAGCCCCTTCAAGAA
>NZ_JBNDHY010000364.1:0-284 GCF_056755315.1 Monashia sp. HAY1-2A | reverse complement strand
ACTATGTAGAAGGAGAAAGCAATAAATTTGCAGCGACTGTAGCAAGATCGATCGCTAAAAGACCTGGTGCGACCGCTTTCAACCCATTGTTTTTATATGGTGGATACGGAGTCGGAAAAACCCACCTCGGACAGGCTGTAGGATTGGAAGTAAAAAGCCAGTTTCCTGATAAAGTGGTTTTGTATTTGTCTTCTGAAAAGTTTATTCAGCAGTTTATATCGGCTGCTAAAGCTCATAAGCTGTCTCTTATACACATCTGACGCTGCCGACGACGGAGAGAGTGT
>NZ_JBNDHY010000363.1:0-285 GCF_056755315.1 Monashia sp. HAY1-2A | reverse complement strand
CTCCCCGGCCCGGCTGGGGACAGGAAGCTGCGATCGTTTCGCAGCCTTCCCCTCACCGGACAAGAGGAGAGAAGAGAAAGAGAGCTTGAAAATGGGTTTCAAAGTTGCAGTTGCGGGAGCAACCGGAAATGTCGGCCGGGAGATGCTCAACATCCTCTCCGAGCGGGGCTTTCCCGCCGATGAAGTCGTGGCCCTTGCCTCCGCACGTTCGCAAGGCACGGAAGTTTCCTACGGCGACAAGACGCTGAAGGTTTCCAATCTCGAAAATTACGATTTTTCCGATAC
>NZ_JBNDHY010000362.1:0-285 GCF_056755315.1 Monashia sp. HAY1-2A | reverse complement strand
GCTTCAGGATCAGCGTCCGTCGTGGCCGGCCCGTTTGCCAGCAGCTCACGGAAACCGTCCTCATCCAGGACAGGAACGCCCAACTGCTCGGCCTTGTCCAGTTTGGTGCCGGCACTCTCACCGGCCACCAGATAGCTGGTGTTTTTGGACACGGATCCGGAGGCTTTGCCGCCGCGGATAATGATGGCTTCCTTGGCCTCATCCCGGCTGAAGTTGGGCAGGGTTCCGGTGACGACAACCGTGAGGCCCTCAAGGGTCCGCGGCATTGAAGTGTCCCGCTCATCC
>NZ_JBNDHY010000361.1:0-286 GCF_056755315.1 Monashia sp. HAY1-2A | reverse complement strand
GGCGTGCACCAGGCGCGGCATGTCGGGGGTGTGGGTCATGATTTCCGGCAGGCGCTTGCGCAGTTCCTTGAACACGCGGCGCGGGCTGTAGCGCTCGCGCAGGATGCGTTCCAGCACCGGCCGCGCCACTGCCCAGATGTCCAGTTCCGGATCCAGCTGGCGGCCCACGCCTTCGATGTTGAGCAGGGTCTTCTGCAGCAGGATCAGCTGCGGCTGCAGGGTGAGTTCGTAACGCTGGGCCACGCGGAACAGCTTGATCAGCACTTCGGCCAGCGAGATCTGCGAC
>NZ_JBNDHY010000360.1:0-288 GCF_056755315.1 Monashia sp. HAY1-2A | reverse complement strand
CTTCAACGATTGCTCGATGGTGCGGTTCAGACGATCGTAGGAAACGAGGTAACGGTCCCGATCCTTCTTCGGCTCGTCGAACCATGTGAGCGCGCCAACTAGCTCGTTGTCGCCGCACCAGAGCGCGATCGACGGATGCGAGGACAGCCGCTTGACCTGATACTCGACCTCATGCGCGACGTTCTCGAGGAAATCCTCCGTCGAAGGATAGAGATTGCAGGCGAACATGAAGTCCTGCCAGACCATGAGGCCGAGGCGGTCGCACAGATCGTAGAAATAATCCTGCTC
>NZ_JBNDHY010000359.1:0-288 GCF_056755315.1 Monashia sp. HAY1-2A | reverse complement strand
ACCATAGCACGAAGCCCCCCCCCCCTCCCCCCCCTCCCCCCCCCCCCTTCCTCTCTTCTCTCCCCCTTCACCCCACCCCCCCCGAAACGGTGACGGGGGCGCGGACGCGGGTCGTTGCGGCGCGCCAAACGCGGACCGGGAGGGGCCGCGGGTGGTTCCGGCGCGCGAACCTGGGCTCGCGCGCGCGAAACTTCCCGCGCCTCGGCCGAGTTTCGCGCGCTCCGTTCAGAAGCGCGCGAAACGCCCGGCCGCCGAGGGTCAGGAGAAGAAGATGCTGCGGGTGAGGTT
>NZ_JBNDHY010000358.1:0-290 GCF_056755315.1 Monashia sp. HAY1-2A | reverse complement strand
CCCCCCCCCTCCCAAAACAAACACACACCCCCCCAGATTACTACGCGTCTCGTGGGCTCGGAGATGTGTATAAGAGACAGCGTGCGACTCGTGCAGCGTCACGACGTGCTCGTCGAGGCGCTCGGGTCGCTCGGCAGCCTGTCGTGGGACTGCGTCGTGGCGGGTTCCCTCGCTGTCTCTTATACACATCTCCGAGCCCACGAGACGCGTAGTAATCTGGGGGGGGGGGTTCTTCTTTGGTGGGAGGGGGGGGGGGGGGGGGGGGGGGGGGGGGGGGGGGGGGGGGGGGG
>NZ_JBNDHY010000357.1:0-292 GCF_056755315.1 Monashia sp. HAY1-2A | reverse complement strand
GTCAGATGTGTATAAGAGACAGATAAGAACCAGACCAAGGTTTAAGATGTTTACGCATCTCACCAAAGAGGAGTATGCAGAAAGTCTAAAGAAATATCTGGCAGAGCATGCCGATGAATTTTCCGGAAATATCAATAAAGAAGTGGCAACTATCTGTGTAAAGACCAAAGATGAAGGCTACTGGAAACCCAGACTTTCTTTGCGGATAGAGATCGAAGACGATCAGATCGCAATACGGGGTATTTTCGGACCCAGCTCTGCGGTATGGACATTTTTTATGTTTCTTTATTTC
>NZ_JBNDHY010000356.1:0-292 GCF_056755315.1 Monashia sp. HAY1-2A | reverse complement strand
TTCCTACATTAGACAAATTAGTCTTTCCATTTTTTTCTAATGCTTTAATGTCTTTGAAGTTCTTTTCATCAGTAGTACATTCAAAGCCGTTATCACTTTTTGTTCTCTTCGTTTTGTAGAATACGCCATATGTTTTTTTATCAATGCTGATAGGCTCTATAAACTGAAATACGCCATCCTTAATAATCATAGATTGAATTTCAGTAGGAGAAGTACTAAATCTTACATACTTTGAAGGGTCATCAACTCCAACTCCTACGTAAGAGCCTAACTGATACCTGTCCTGTCTCTT
>NZ_JBNDHY010000355.1:0-258 GCF_056755315.1 Monashia sp. HAY1-2A | reverse complement strand
CCCCCCCCCCCCCCCCCCCCCCCCCCCCCCCCCCCCCCCCCCCCCCCCCCCCCCCCCCCCCCCCCCCCCAAACCACAACCCCCCCCCCCAGATTACTACGCGTCTCGTGGGCTCGGAGATGTGTATAAGAGACAGTCTCAGCGTCCTGCACCGCGGCCCCCGCGCCCACGGCCAGGGTCAACCCGTTCGGCCTGCTCGACCAAGGCGGCACGGTGGTGGGCCTGTCTCTTATACACATCTGACGCTGCCGACGACGGA
>NZ_JBNDHY010000354.1:0-295 GCF_056755315.1 Monashia sp. HAY1-2A | reverse complement strand
CCGTCGTCGGCAGCGTCAGATGGGGATAAGAGACAGGCCGCTGCCTATGGCAACGAGCGGGAAGTCGGACAAGGCATCCGCAACAGCGGCCTGGACCGGTCCGAGGTATTCATCGAAACCAAGGTCTGGGTCAGCGACTACGGCTACGACCAGACGCTGCACGCATGGGAGAAGGCCACGGCCAAGCTGGGTGTGGACTATCTCGACCTGCTGATCCTGCACCAGCCCGCTCCGGACCGTTTTGACAAGGTCATCGCCGCGTACAAGGCACTGGAAAGTCTGCTCGCGGAAGGCA
>NZ_JBNDHY010000353.1:0-296 GCF_056755315.1 Monashia sp. HAY1-2A | reverse complement strand
TTGTTGCACCGTCCGATCCCGACATAATGTAGGTACCAAAGACGGTCTAATTCGCCGAAATCCGAACGGATGTTATTGGAAATCTCAAAAAAATGAAATGCCTGAATATCATTGGTTCCGCTTCCACCTTTGTAAGCATCGTCCGAACGTACATTTCCGTACGGCCAAAGGCTGAAAGGTGTGTCGTAATGGTCGTTTCCAAGTGCCGCATAAGCCGCGATCACAAAACCGTCCACATTCTCCGGTGTAACCACATCAGCTTCGGAAAGAACGCCTCGTGGTTCATTGTCCAAAAA
>NZ_JBNDHY010000352.1:0-296 GCF_056755315.1 Monashia sp. HAY1-2A | reverse complement strand
GTGGCCCAACCTAAGCCCTTGTGGTGGTGGGGGGAGCCGTCGAAGGTGGGACTGGCGATTGGGACTAAGTCGTAACAAGGTAGCCGTACCGGAAGGTGCGGCTGGATCACCTCCTTTCTAAGGAGCAGCTTCGCTGCCGGGCCCGTTCGGGGTCTGGTGGCGCAGTGGCCCGCCGCCAGCGAACGCCTGGTGGGGGTGCTCATGGGTGGAACATCGATTAGTTGGCACCTGGTCGAGCCGGTGGCTCGCTAGTACAACCCGGTGACGGTCCGCGAGGATCTGAGGGAGTGGAACGC
>NZ_JBNDHY010000350.1:0-302 GCF_056755315.1 Monashia sp. HAY1-2A | reverse complement strand
CCTTCCGTACGGTGAAAAATCTAAGGAAGCTATCATTGAATATTCTACCAAGATCACCAACTTTCTGTTAGACCAAAACTGTAAAGCGATCGTTATTGCCTGCAACACGGCGACGGCAAATGCTTTAAACGAAGTAATGCAGTCAGTTGCCGGTAAAGTCCCGTTAATTGATGTAATCAATCCTGTTGCGGAAAAAGTTTCTTATGAAATCCACAACAATGTCGGCGTTATTGCTACAAAGGCAACGGTGAATTCCGGTCTGTATAAAAAGAGCATCAGAAAACATAATAAATGGATCAAGG
>NZ_JBNDHY010000349.1:0-304 GCF_056755315.1 Monashia sp. HAY1-2A | reverse complement strand
CCTGCACCTTCATCACGGATCAGCTCCGGGACAAGGATGCGTTCGTGCGAGAACTCGGCAATTGCCTTGCGGACCAGATGGCGGTTGGCAACGGCCCAGCGTTCCGGGGTCAGGTGCGATACAGAGTCAACGGCGGCGGCAGTCGCGTTGTCAGCAATGGTGGTCACAGGGATTCTCCTCTGGTCGCCGCGACGGGCGCGGCCAGAATCGGGGTCAGGGTGGCGAGGAATTCCTCGCGGGCACAGAAGCTCAACAGCGCCTTTTTGTGGTCTTCGGCAGGGTCGACGGCGGGAAGGGTCACCAC
>NZ_JBNDHY010000348.1:0-306 GCF_056755315.1 Monashia sp. HAY1-2A | reverse complement strand
AGAGACAGGTGCAATCTGCATCCACGCGCCCTCGCCGCGCTGATGATAGCGGTCAATCAGGCGCTGGCTGTCCTGCAAAATCACCTCGCCCGACTGGACCGTCTGTTCCGGCGGCAAACCGCCCTGCTCCTCGCCGAGACTCATCGAGCCGCGCGTCAGTAACGCACGCATGCCCAGCTCACGCACGACGCCCACCTGCACATCGATCGCCTCCTCCATGCCCTGCGGGAAAAGATAATGGTGGTCAGTGGTGGTAGTGCAACCGGAGAGCAACAGTTCAGCCATTGCGACGCGGCTTGCCAGGCC
>NZ_JBNDHY010000347.1:0-307 GCF_056755315.1 Monashia sp. HAY1-2A | reverse complement strand
GTTCACGAAGGTCGCGGCGGCAGACATCAAGCCGATGGCGGTCAAGAACGGTGCGACCGTCCCGGCAAAGGTCTACGACGCCGGCGCCATGGACACGACCGGCGACGGCGGTGAGGGCACGACCGTCCGCGTCCTCGCCTTCGTCAACCATGCGACGACGACGACGACGGCGAGCACGACCCCCGCGATCGACCAGAACCGGGTCATCGCGACAATGCGGAAGGTGGGGGAACGCGGGCTCGTCAGCGACCTGGCCGCATTCTGAAAGGGGCTGGTCCCGGGCGCCCAGAGGGGGTCGTCCGGGACC
>NZ_JBNDHY010000346.1:0-307 GCF_056755315.1 Monashia sp. HAY1-2A | reverse complement strand
GCTCTGGGTAATGGTTTCACCTGCATATGCACATCCACTTCCTCCAGCAGTGTATGGCAGACTGTAAGTACCGGAATATGCCGTTCCATTTATTAGTCCATTGAGTCTGTATTCCGGCAATACACTTACCCAGGATCCTGCGCTACAATTGAAGTTAGGGATCACCGTTGATGTTTTGGTAGAGTTCAATGTAAGCTTGCTCCAAGCTGCAGACAGTGTTCCGCAGGCAGTCGGTGTTCCGGACAAAGTATAAGTTACCGTCACACTCGCTCCTGCGACCATGTTAGTGACATTAGCTGGACTCACC
>NZ_JBNDHY010000345.1:0-311 GCF_056755315.1 Monashia sp. HAY1-2A | reverse complement strand
ACCGTGGTCCGCGCCCCCTCGTGGGACACCCGGTGGAGCGATCACGCCCCCGTCGTCGCCGACTACGCCGTCGGCCTGCCCGTCGCCGACTGAGCCGGGCGGCCGTCAGCCTGCGGGCTGCACCTCCTTCGCCGCATCCTTCTCCGCGATCTTCGCCGCGATCCGCAGCCACGTCTGCACAACCGTGTCGGGGTTCAGCGACATCGACTCGAGCTGCTGGTCCACGAGCCACTCCGCGAGGTCCGGGTGGTCCGACGGCCCCTGCCCGCAGATGCCGATGTACTTCCCGCGGCGCCGGCACGCCTCGATCG
>NZ_JBNDHY010000344.1:0-315 GCF_056755315.1 Monashia sp. HAY1-2A | reverse complement strand
GTGATCCGCATTCCGGAATCGATGATGCGTCCGGCTCCCTGGACGGACTGCTTGCCTTGGCCGCTGAACTCGGACCGGCTGAGAAGGCACCGCGCGCAGGTGATGGCTCCGGCCGGCGGACTTCCACCATGCCCCTTATCGAGGTGGCACGGACCAAAACCAAGCCCGAGGCACTCAATGCCCTTGAGCAATGGAAGGACCTTCACCGAGGCGTCGTCCCCAAACTGCATCCGGCTGACGTCCTGATCGACGGAATGCGGGGATCCAGCTCCCTTTGGTACCGGGTCAGGGTCAACCTGCAGCACGTTCCGGAAC
>NZ_JBNDHY010000343.1:0-317 GCF_056755315.1 Monashia sp. HAY1-2A | reverse complement strand
GGCCCGGTCGTCGACGGCAGGGCCCTCGGTGACTCGGCCGTCGAACCGGTCCGCGTCGCGGCCGTCGGCCCCGTCGACGGGGCGAGCCAGGAGGCCGTCATCCGAGGGTTCCTGCGGGCCGGCGAGGACAACGACGAGACGCACCAGACCGGCAAGCTCTTCCTCGCCCCGCAGTCGGTCGACCTGTGGCGGTGGGGCACCGAGGACGTCGTCGTCTACGACGGCGACCTGTCCTTCCGGAGGGTCGGTCCGGACCGCCTCGAGGTGTCGGCCGACGAGGTCGCTCGCGTGTCGGCCGACGGACGGTACGAGGAGCA
>NZ_JBNDHY010000342.1:0-321 GCF_056755315.1 Monashia sp. HAY1-2A | reverse complement strand
GGCCGTCGGCGGCCGGATCGCCGCGGAGACGGTGACCGTCTTCTGCGCGGTCGCGGTCAGGCCGGAGGTGTTGGTGACCGTGACGACGACCGTGTAGCTGCCGGCGGTCGTGTAGCTGTGCGTCGCCGTGGCGGTGGCCGATGTGGGCACGGTCGTGCCGTCACCGAAGTCGAACGCGTACGACAGCGTCTGGCCCTGCGGGTCGGTGGAGGCCGACGCGTCGGCGGTGACCGAGACGGGCGCCGTGCCGCTGGACGGGGTCACGGACAGCGAGGCCGTCGGCGGCCGGATCGCCGCGGAGACGGTGACCGTCTTCTGCGC
>NZ_JBNDHY010000341.1:0-330 GCF_056755315.1 Monashia sp. HAY1-2A | reverse complement strand
GGCCTGGACGACCTCCCGGACGCCGCTGCGCAGGGCCTGCGCGAGGGCCGTCACGTCGAGGCGGTGACGGAGCAGGATGACGCCGAGCTCGGGTCGGTCTATGCGCTCGCGCTCGGCCAGCTCGCAGGCGAGGTCGAGGTCGATGTCCGGGCCAATGATGACGAGCGCGTGGTTGCGGTCCTCCTCCAGGGCCCGACTCACGCGAGGTCCCGACGTGAGCAGGAGCGCGTCGGCTCCGATGGCGAACCGGTACGTGTCGACAGCGTTCGAGTCGAAGTCCCAGAGGATCGTCATTGCGAAGTCAGCGCATCTATCAACTGGAGGCCCGTG
>NZ_JBNDHY010000340.1:0-335 GCF_056755315.1 Monashia sp. HAY1-2A | reverse complement strand
CTATAGGAGTTACAGCAACGGAAGACAATACAGCAGTTGTCATTTCAGGATACAATCCAAATGTTATTTTTTCTGACGGTTCTTCTACTCCTACAAAAAGTTTCACTCTCAATAAAGGACAGTCGTATATATTAGATGCTTTAGCTGTAGACAGCCCTTACAACCTGGATGGATTAATCGGGGCAAAGATCGAGGCAACAAAACCAGTGTCTGTAACTAATGGTAATTTTAATGGAATGCACTATCCCGATAATGGCCTTAGCAACAACGATATTCTTATGGATCAGGCTGTGCCGGTCGACAGACTTGGAAAAGATTTTGTGGTGGTAAAGGGC
>NZ_JBNDHY010000339.1:0-336 GCF_056755315.1 Monashia sp. HAY1-2A | reverse complement strand
GCGTAGGAGCGTCCTGGACCGCGAAGGCCGTGACGATCCAGAAAACCTTTTGGTTGTTGTACAGCCTGCCTTCGACCAGGACCTGTTTGGCTGGATCGTAAGAGCCGGTGGCCGTGACCATCTGGTCGGAGACCGAGCCAGGGAAGAATTGGCCCGGCCGCAGGACATCAACCAGGGGTTTGACTACTTCAGTGGTGGAAGCAGCAGGGCTCTCGTGCTGGGTGGACCGGCTGAGCTGCCATTGGCTGAGCAGCACAAACACCCCGGACAACACAAGCGCAAAGACCAGTCCTGCGATCCAGCGGGGTTTGAGAGCGGTTTTCAACACCCCTTAAC
>NZ_JBNDHY010000338.1:0-351 GCF_056755315.1 Monashia sp. HAY1-2A | reverse complement strand
CGTTACTTCAGCAGCTCGGAGCTGGAGATGGCGCCGGTGCCCAGGCCCCACTTGTCCAGGGTGGCCTTGTACGCCGGGCCGGCCATCAGCGACTGCATCGCCGCGTGCAGCGCCGGGCCCAGCCCTGACGTCTTCGCGGTCCCCAGTGCGACGATGTTGTTGCCGACCTTCTTCTTGTACCGCTGCGGGTACAGCTCGAAAGCCTGCGGCTGCTGCTTGGCGGCCCACGCCAACGGCGCGGTGTCGGAGAAGACGCCGTCGATCCGCTTGGAGGCCAGCTGCGTCAAAGAGCCCTGCACGTCCGGCAGGACCACCGCGTCGACCGCCGGCTTGCCCGCGGCCTGACAGTCG
>NZ_JBNDHY010000337.1:0-365 GCF_056755315.1 Monashia sp. HAY1-2A | reverse complement strand
GTTCACCAAGTCCCAGCGCCACGACCGACGACGAACCTTGGGCGGTCTCGATGATCTGTTCAGTCCTGCTGGCCTCGGTGATCCGCACCGTACGGTAGATGGGGGCGGTCCGCTTGAGGAACCAGCGCAGTGTAATGACCTGCAACGGTGCCGCAACCAGCACTGCGACGGCGAACCGCCAATCGATCACTCCCAGGCCCAAAAGCGTCACGGCAATGGTGAAGGCTGCGCTGGTGAACGCGGGCAACACGCGGGAGATGGCCTCACTGACTGCCTCCACATCGCCTGAAACGCGGGCAACGACGTCGCCGATCCCTGCTTTTTCCAGCTGTGCCAGCGGCTTGCGGACTGCTGCGGCAAACACG
>NZ_JBNDHY010000336.1:0-380 GCF_056755315.1 Monashia sp. HAY1-2A | reverse complement strand
GCGTGAAGGCGACCTACCCAGGTAAAAAAGGCGACAAACTTTCGTTTTACCTGGTTGCTGACGCCGTCTATACCATTGAAAAGTGGCATATAAACCTTAGTGATCGGCCGGATTACGCTCAAACCCTCAATTACGGCTCGGATTGGGAGTTCATAGGTAAACAAATATGTGTGTTTTTCGAAGTGATCCGTGACTCCAAGCTCCTGGGTCGTTCCAAAGGCTTCAGCTTCACAATATTGGACAAATGACTCAGACCATCCTCTAGCACTACTGCTGCGGCACGTTAATACGGATCGTGCCGCGGCAAGCGCTGCGACAACTCGTCCAGCAGCTTCTGCTCGCGTTTGTCTTCGAGGCGTTGCGCCTCTTCGCGGTAGCAC
>NZ_JBNDHY010000335.1:0-382 GCF_056755315.1 Monashia sp. HAY1-2A | reverse complement strand
GTCATTATCCGATGCGGTAATTGCCGCCACAACGAGGGAATTGGTTTTAACATCGTCATATTTGGCCCCTGCTATTTTAGCAATGAGTTGTGTTTTATTGTATCCGTAAATGAATGTGGTAGGAGTTCCTGTACCGGATGAAGCCTGTACGATATTTCCTTTATCGTCGTAGGCATCTATTTTTCCTTTCAGCTTTAAATTGCCGTCATTGATATTGGCTGCATATATGGAAGTCGGAAGCAAAGATGAATTCTCATACCGGGTAATGGATTTGGAAAGAGTCTTCCCATTCTTTTTCTGTTCCTGTATAATAGGGATCCCGGTCATAAAAGCATTTTCAAGATGGCTGTATCCCGTCTGTCCAATGGCATACGTGATAAAT
>NZ_JBNDHY010000334.1:0-398 GCF_056755315.1 Monashia sp. HAY1-2A | reverse complement strand
GCTCGGAGATGTGTATAAGAGACAGATCCGTCTTTCCGAAATTGAAAACGACGGGGGATATGCTGGAAATGCCAGCCTGAACTTCAACCTTGGAGATTTTGCTACGGTAAATACAAGTGAATCCTACACATCTGTAGGATTCGGAAATATTGATTCTAAACCGGCAGAAAGAAACCAATCCACACAATCTGCTTTCAGTATCAATACTGCTGTGAATGTTGATAAATTCTTACCTGAAAAAACAGGGGTGAAAATCCCGTTGAACTATTCATATTCGCAGACCATAGAAGATCCGAAATACAATCCGCTGGATACCGATGTTGAATTTAAAAAAGCTGCTAACAGAGAGGAACTCAAAAAAGTAGCACGAACATACACCCAACAGAGAAGCATTGGTG
>NZ_JBNDHY010000333.1:0-404 GCF_056755315.1 Monashia sp. HAY1-2A | reverse complement strand
TGATCATTCCGTTTGCCCTGGTTTTTGCGCTTGGATTCTATCTGAAGAAGAAAAAACTCTCAATAACGATTTTTACCGTAATGACGATCGGCTTCCTGGCCTTAACCATTCCGAATATCATTAATGAAACCGGAGGAAATCCTCTGATTACCCAAATGGGAACCGACCCTCATCTCGGAGCTATGGAAGGTAAGGAAATCCGTTTCGGAAGTGCGTCTTCGGCCTACTGGAGTATTGCGACAACGGTCATTTCCACAGGTTCCGTCAATGCCATGCACGATAGCACAATGCCTTTGTCGGGAATGAATGAACTGCTGGCCATGATGATCAACTGTTTCTACGGAGGTTGCGGCGTAGGAATTCTGAACTACTTCATTTTTATCATTCTTGCCGTATTTATAAGC
>NZ_JBNDHY010000332.1:0-414 GCF_056755315.1 Monashia sp. HAY1-2A | reverse complement strand
TATCCGAACAGATGCCTATCCTACCGTAGAAGAATATATTGACGCTTTATACGAGGCTGTTCATCCGCTGATCGAAAGCCACGGAAAAGAAAAGAACTTTGATGGTATAGGAGTAGGCGCTCCAAATGCCAACTACTATACGGGAACCATAGAGCAGGCTCCCAATCTTCCCTGGAAAGGAGTTATTCCTTTTGCGAATCTGATAAAAGCCAAATTCGGGCTGCCTTGTACCATAACGAACGATGCCAATGCTGCGGCCATAGGAGAAATGCTTTTCGGAGCAGCAAGAGGCATGAAGGATTTTATCATGATCACCCTCGGAACTGGCGTGGGAAGTGGTATTGTTGCCGGTGGTAAATTGATCTACGGACATGACGGATTCGCAGGAGAGTTAGGACATACCATTGTAAAACC
>NZ_JBNDHY010000331.1:0-450 GCF_056755315.1 Monashia sp. HAY1-2A | reverse complement strand
CCCTATATATTCAGGTGCGGGTGACTGGACTTGCCTCCAGCCGGGTTTCCCCATTCGGAAATCCTCGGATCACAGCCTGGTTATCGGCTACCCGAGGCTTATCGCAGATTCCTACGTCCTTCTTCGGTTCCTGGTGCCAAGGCATCCACCGTGTGCCCTTAAAAACTTGAGCCACAAAGATGCTCGCGTCCACTGTGTAGTTCTCAAAACACAACCGGCACCCACCACCACCCATGCACCAGCATCGGATCGGGCGGGCCCACACCCAGAAGAAACAGCGCACCCACCACCAGCGCACGCGACTGCGCGCCGGCGTTGGGGTCTGATCCCTCAGGACCCAACAACGTGCCAGACACCCACCCGAACCCGCGCCGCGTTCCACTCCCTCAGATCCTCGCGGACCGTCACCGGGTTGTACTAGCGAGCCACCGGCTCGACCAGGTGCCAACT
>NZ_JBNDHY010000330.1:0-458 GCF_056755315.1 Monashia sp. HAY1-2A | reverse complement strand
GTGTTTGTGTCTCGGGAACTGCACAGTGGACGCGGAGCATCTTCGTAGGGTCAAGTTGTCGGCTTATTAGTACCGGTCAGCTCCACACATTGCTGTGCTTCCACATCCGGCCTATCGACCCAGTCGTCTAGCTGGGAGCCTCTCGCCCTCGCGGGCCTGGAAACCTCATCTTGAAACGTGCTTCCCGCTTAGATGCTTTCAGCGGTTATCACTTCCGAACGTAGCTAATCAGCGGTGCTCCTGGCGGAACAACTGACACACCAGAGGTTCGTCCATCCCGGTCCTCTCGTACTAGGGACAGCCTTTCTCAAGTTTCCTACGCGCACAGCGGATAGGGACCGAACTGTCTCACGACGTTCTAAACCCAGCTCGCGTACCGCTTTAATGGGCGAACAGCCCAACCCTTGGGACCTACTCCAGCCCCAGGATGCGACGAGCCGACATCGAGGTGCCAAACC
>NZ_JBNDHY010000329.1:0-462 GCF_056755315.1 Monashia sp. HAY1-2A | reverse complement strand
CACGAGGGCGATTTAGAGGCTGTCCTGGCGCATCACGCTCCGGAAATCGTGATGTACGACGTCCCGCCACCCGAGGATGGGGTACGCGGGTTGGCCGCATACGAGCAGACGTGGCCGGGGTTCTTTAAGTGGCAGGAGAGGGCCACCTTCGATCTCTTGTCGTTGGAGGTTGTTGCCGGCCCAGACGTGGCATTCGCATACGGCTTGCTTCGGTGCGGGACTCCTGAGGAGCTTGCGGCCATCCCGGACCGACGTCTACGCCTTACTGTGGGGCTGCGCAAGGTGGGCGATCACTGGACAGTCCTTCACGAGCACCACTCCTTCACCGCTCGCGATTAAGGCCGACGGTTTCCCAGCCTCCACCCGTTGCGCCTTCTTGACTGGCCAGCCCGCTCCTGGCGACCGAGGACGGGATGAGACCGACGCCCTCAACCCGGACGATCGAACGCGCCATCCGCGGCA
>NZ_JBNDHY010000327.1:0-479 GCF_056755315.1 Monashia sp. HAY1-2A | reverse complement strand
GGTGTACAGGTGGTGCATGGTTGTCGTCAGCTCGTGTCGTGAGATGTTGGGTTAAGTCCCGCAACGAGCGCAACCCTCGTTCTATGTTGCCAGCACGTGATGGTGGGGACTCATAGGAGACTGCCGGGGTCAACTCGGAGGAAGGTGGGGATGACGTCAAATCATCATGCCCCTTATGTCTTGGGCTTCACGCATGCTACAATGGCCGGTACAAAGGGTGGCGAAGCCGTGAGGTGGAGCGAATCCCAAAAAACCGGTCTCAGTTCGGATTGGGGTCTGCAACTCGACCCCATGAAGTCGGAGTCGCTAGTAATCGCAGATCAGCAACGCTGCGGTGAATACGTTCCCGGGCCTTGTACACACCGCCCGTCAAGTCACGAAAGTCGGTAACACCCGAAGCCGGTGGCCCAACCTAAGCCCTTGTGGTGGTGGGGGGAGCCGTCGAAGGTGGGACTGGCGATTGGGACTAAGTCGTAACA
>NZ_JBNDHY010000326.1:0-524 GCF_056755315.1 Monashia sp. HAY1-2A | reverse complement strand
GAGGGACGGTCAGAACCGTAGGAGGGACGGTCACCGCCCTCGCGACGCCGGTCAGAACCGTAGGAGGGACGGTCACCGCCGTCGCGGCGCCGGTCACCACCGTAGGAGGGACGGTCACCGCCGTCGCGGCGCCGGTCACCACCGTAGGAAGGACGGTCACCGCCGTCGCGGCGCCGGTCACCACCGTACGTACGATCATTCTCGCGGCGGTCGTCCCGTCGGGGACCGCTGGACCGACCGCCCCGATCATTCTCGGAACGTCGGGGGCCGCGGCGGTCGTCCCGTCGCTCGTCGGAGCGACGGTCGTGAGAGCGTCGCCGGTCGTCGTCGCCGTACTGGTCGCTCATATCGTCATCCTTCCGCGCCGGCCGTGCCGACGCCACTTCCTGGGCACAAAAAGGGAGCGCCCCAGACGGATCAATGAAGTTCCGTCCGGGGCGCTCTACCAAAGTGTGTCCGGCTGCGTCCTACTCTCCCACACCGTCACCAGTGCAGTACCATCGGCGCTGAAGGGCTTAGCTTCC
>NZ_JBNDHY010000325.1:0-539 GCF_056755315.1 Monashia sp. HAY1-2A | reverse complement strand
GAAGCGGATCGTGGCACTGCGGCTGCGTAAGCGCGTGGGCCCGGTCCAGCTCGCCGCCCTGACCGGTGTCGCGCCCTCGACAGCGCACCGCGTGCTGCTGCGGTGCCGGCTCAACCGTCTGGCTCATGTTGACCGGGCCACCGGCGAACCGGTGCGCCGCTACGAGCACGAGCACCCGGGCGCGATGCTGCACGTGGACGTCAAGAAGCTGGGCAACATCCCCGACGGCGGCGGCTGGCGCTACGTCGGACGTGCCCAGGGCAAGCGCAACCGGGCCGCGACCCCGGGCAAGCCCAAGAACGTCCACGACAACCCGAACATGGGCCACGCCTTCGTCCACACCGTCATCGATGACCACTCCCGCGTGGCCTACGCCGAGGTCCACGACGATGAGACCGCCACGACCGCCGTCGCGGTCCTGCGCCGCGCGGTCACCTGGTTCGCCGACCGGGGCATCACGGCCCAACGAGTGCTGTCTGACAACGGCGCCGCGTACCGCTCCCACCTGTGGCGCGACACCTGCACCGAGCTGATACTCA
>NZ_JBNDHY010000324.1:0-548 GCF_056755315.1 Monashia sp. HAY1-2A | reverse complement strand
GGTCTGGATCAGCTCGCCCTCGTCGCCGTGGACCTCTCCGGTACGCAGGTCGCGGACCTTGCCGGCCACGAGCGGTGTCAGGCAGCTGCGGCAGATGCCCATGCGGCAGCCGCTCGGCATGACGACGCCGCACTCCTCGCCGGCGTCGAGGAGCGGCACGTCGCCGCCGGCCTCGACCTCCTTGTCGGACTTCTCGAACACAACGACCCCGCCCTCGCCGCCGGTTCCCGGCAGCAGGACCGGGGCGAAGCGCTCGATCGTGAGGCTCGCGCCCGTGGCGTCGGTGCCGTCGACGCCCTCGCGGGCCCACAGCTCCTCGGCGTCGTCGAGCAGCTCTGCCGGACCGCACGCGAACGCCTTGCGGGTGCGCCAGTCGGGACACAGCGCGTCGAGGTCGGCGGTCGTCGACAGGTCGAGGCGGCGCCCGGCCTGCTCGCTCAGGCCACCCTCCTCACGGGTGAACCAGTGCCGGACCCGCAGGCCGGGGAACTGGTCGGCGAGCTCGAGCAGCTCGTCGTGGAAGAGGGCGTCGTGCCGCGTGCGCGCAC
>NZ_JBNDHY010000323.1:0-514 GCF_056755315.1 Monashia sp. HAY1-2A | reverse complement strand
AGGTCGGCGTGATCCGCACCCCGTCCGGCGACCCGACGCCCCGCCGCCTGGTCGCCGTCGAGGACGAGATGCGGCACTGGTTCGAGCGGCACCGGCCCGAGGCCGTCGCCATCGAGCGCGTCTTCGCCGACACCAACGTCTCGACGGTCATGGGCACCGCCCAGGTCACGGGCATCGTCATGATGCTCGCCGAGCGGCGCGGCCTACCCGTCACGTTGCACACCCCCACCGAGGTCAAGGCGGCCGTGAGCGGCAGCGGCCGCGCGGACAAGGCGCAGGTCACGACGATGGTGACCCGCCTCCTCGGCCTCGACACGCCACCGAAGCCCGCGGACGCCGCCGACGCCCTCGCCCTCGCCATCTGCCACGTGTGGCGCGGGGGCACCCAGAACCGGCTCGAGCAGGCGCGCGAGGAGCTGCTCGCCCGCCGGCCCCGCCCCTCGCGTCCGTCGCGGACGCCGACCGCCTCGACCCCACCTGTCTCTTATACACATCTGACGCTGCCGACGACGGA
>NZ_JBNDHY010000322.1:0-554 GCF_056755315.1 Monashia sp. HAY1-2A | reverse complement strand
ACGGGCGGGGGCGCGTCAGGCGAGTGCGTCGATGATCTGGTTGAGCGTTGCGGACGGGCGCATGACCTCGGCGACCTTGGCCGGGTCGGGCCGGTAGTAGCCGCCGATGTCGACCGGGTGGCCCTGGGCGCCGATGAGCTCGGCGTCGATGGCGGCGGCGTTCTCCGCGAGTGCCTTGGCGGTGTCCGCGAACGCAGCGGCCAGCGCGGGGTCGTCGGCCTGCTGTGCCAGCTCCTGCGCCCAGTAGAGGGCGAGGTAGAAGTGGCTGCCGCGGTTGTCGATCTGGCCGACCTTGCGTGCCGGCGACTTGTTCTCGTCGAGGAGGCGCCCCGTCGCCCGGTCGAGGGTCTGGCCGAGAACCTTGGCGCGGGCGTTGCCGGTGGCCTCGGCGAAGTGCTCGAGGCTGACGGCGATGGCGAGGAACTCGCCGAGGCTGTCCCAGCGAAGGTAGTTCTCCTGGACGAGCTGCTGCACGTGCTTGGGCGCCGAGCCACCGGCGCCCGTCTCGAACAGGCCGCCGCCGTCGATGAGGGGGACGACCGAGAGCATCTTGG
>NZ_JBNDHY010000321.1:0-591 GCF_056755315.1 Monashia sp. HAY1-2A | reverse complement strand
CCGGCGTACAAGGCCACCCTGGACAAGTGGGGCCTGGGCACCGGCGCCATCTCCAGCTCCGAGCTGCTGAAGTAACGCCATGGCCGGTACGACGTTGCGACACAGAGGTCCGACACCCCCCACCGGCCCCACCGGCCTTACCGGGCCGGCCGGCCCCGCCGGCTCGGTGCCGGCGGCGGCCGACAAGCCGCGGCTGCACCGCCGCGGGCTCTGGGAGTACGCCGCGTGGGCGCTGTGCGTGCTGGTCGTGGCCGGCCTGGCGCGCACCCTGACCAGCAACGAGCACTACCAGTGGGACGTGGTCGGGCAGTACTTCACCGCCCCCACCGTGCTCAAGGGCCTGGGCCTGACCCTGGTGCTGACCGCGCTGACGATGTTCTTCGGGACCATCCTGGGCCTGCTCATCGCGATCCTGCGGGTGTCCAAGGTCCGCCCGGTGCGGCTGCTGGCCTCCGGCTACATCACCTTCTTCCGCGGCACCCCGGTGCTGGTCCAGCTCATCTTCTGGTTCAACATCGCCGCGCTCTACCCGAACATCAGCATCGGCATCCCGTTCACCGACATCTCCCGCGCCGTGGACGTCAACGCCCT
>NZ_JBNDHY010000320.1:0-695 GCF_056755315.1 Monashia sp. HAY1-2A | reverse complement strand
CCTGCGCAAGTCCTTCGGCCAGCGGGTCGTGCTGGACCGGATCGACCTGGACGTGGCCTGCGGGGAGATCGTCTGCCTCATCGGCCCCAGCGGCTCGGGCAAGTCGACCCTGCTGCGCTGCATCGACGGCCTCGAGGAGATCGACCGCGGCATCCTGCGCGTCAACGGCGAGGACCTCGGCTTCCGCGAGCACGACACCGCCTACCAGGCCCTGACCCGCAAACAGGTCGCCGCCCAACGCACCCGCATCGGGATGGTCTTCCAGTCCTTCAACCTCTTCCCCAACATGACCGCCCGCGAGAACGTCATGTCCGGCCCGGTCCTGGTCAAGGCCACCCCGAAGGCCCAGGCCCGCGAGCGGGCCGAGGCCCTGCTGGCCAGCGTCGGCCTGCAGGGCCACGGCGAGCACTACCCCTGGCAGCTGTCCGGCGGCCAGCAACAACGCGTCGCCATCGCCCGCGCCCTGGCCATGGACCCCAAGGTCATGCTCTTCGACGAACCCACCAGCGCCCTGGACCCCGAACGCGTCGGCGAGGTCCTCGCGGTCATGAAAGACCTCGCCCACCGCGGCATGACCATGCTCGTGGCCACCCACGAGATGGGCTTCGCCAACGAGGTCGCCGACACCGTCCTGTTCATGGACGGCGGCCGCATCGTCGAACAAGGCCCCCCCACCCAGGTCCTGGGCAACCCGA
>NZ_JBNDHY010000319.1:0-732 GCF_056755315.1 Monashia sp. HAY1-2A | reverse complement strand
TCCGTCGTCGGCAGCGTCAGATGTGTATAAGAGACAGACCTTGAGGCGACCAGCAGTGAAGTGATCTCGCCCAGGGGCGAGAGTGACGACGACGGCGTGTGCCCGGGCTGCGGCGGGCCGCTCCCGAGACAGCGCGCCCTCGACGGTGACCTGTGCCTCGGGTGCCTCTACCGAGGAGGCGCGTCATGACCGACGACGTGAGCCGAGACGAGCTGACGCCGACCGCCCAGGAGATCTACGAGGTCCGCTGGGTCAACCCACGCCGCCGAGTGCAGCGCATCCAGATCAAGCGCTACCGATGGCGCACGCACGCCCTCGCCTCCGCCCGACGCCTCATCGGTCGCAAGGGCGTGACGCAGATCGGCGTGTATCGCGCAGACCTCGGGCCGTGGTCGCTCGTCGCGGGTCGCGGCGTCGGCCCGACGACACACGATGACGACGAGCACGGCCAACCAGGAGGACGACCGATGACCGACGACGATGAGGCCCTTCGCGGACTGCAGCTGCGGGCGTGGCTGGCCGACTACATGCGCGCCGTCGGCGGCTACGCCCGCAGCGCCGACGTGATCCACGCAGCGGGTGACGCGACCTCGGCCCAGCTCACCGCAGCCCGACAGACCCTCGGCGTCGTCGTCGTCCGCGAGGGCATGACGACGTACTGGGTCGACCCGCACGCCGAGCCTGACTATCAACCCGGCACCGGCCGGATCATCCGAGACGAGGACGACCAGG
>NZ_JBNDHY010000318.1:0-774 GCF_056755315.1 Monashia sp. HAY1-2A | reverse complement strand
ATCGCCGCGCTCTACCCGAACATCAGCATCGGCATCCCGTTCACCGACATCTCCCGCGCCGTGGACGTCAACGCCCTGATGTCGGCCACCACCGCGGCCATCGTCGGGCTGTCCCTGAACGTGGCCGCCTACCTGGCCGAGATCATCCGCGGCGGGTTCGCCTCCGTCGACAAGGGCCAGCTCGAGGCCGCCGACTCCCTGGGCATGAGCGGACGGACCAAGCTGTGGCGCATCATCATCCCGCAGTCCATGCCCACCGTCATCCCGGCCGTCGGCAACCAGGTCATCGGCATGTTCAAGGAGACCTCCCTGGTCAGCGTCCTCGGGGTGGCCGAGCTGCTGCAAAGCGTCCAGCTCATCTACGCCCGCACCTACCAGACCATCCCGCTGCTGATCGTGGCCTGCCTCTGGTACCTGCTCATGACCCTCGCGCTGAGCTACCCCCAGTCCCTCATCGAGAAGAAGTACTCCCGCACCAGGACCCGCGCCACCACCGGTGCCGCACAGCCCCCACTGCCGCTGGACGCCACCCTCGGAGGTGAAGCCCGATGACCGGTGTGACCAACAGCAAGACGACCAGCAAGCCGACCAGCAAGCCGACCGGCACACCGGACGGCACACCGGACCGTGCGGTGGACCGTGCGGTGGACCGCTCGGACGGGGTGGGCACGGGCGTGGGCACGGTGTACGCCCACGGCCTGCGCAAGTCCTTCGGCCAGCGGGTCGTGCTGGACCGGATCGACCTGGACGTGGCCTGCGGGGAGATCGTCTGCC
>NZ_JBNDHY010000317.1:0-791 GCF_056755315.1 Monashia sp. HAY1-2A | reverse complement strand
TGGCCTTTCACCCCTACCCACAGCTCATCCCCTCAGTTTTCAACCTAAGTGGGTTCGGTCCTCCACGCAGTCTTACCTGCGCTTCAACCTGGCCATGGGTAGATCACTCCGCTTCGGGTCTAGACCCAGCGACTGAAAACGCCCTCTTCGGACTCGCTTTCGCTACGGCTTCCCCACACGGGTTAACCTCGCCACTGAGCACTAACTCGCAGGCTCATTCTTCAAAAGGCACGCTGTCACCCCACACGCCCAACGGCGGGAGGCTCCAACGGATTGTAGGCACACGGTTTCAGGATCTATTTCACTCCCCTCCCGGGGTACTTTTCACCTTTCCCTCACGGTACTTGTCCGCTATCGGTCACCAGGGAATATTTAGGCTTAGCAGGTGGTCCTGCCAGATTCACACGGGATTTCTCGGGCCCCGTGCTACTTGGGATCCCTCACTGGAGTCCACACCATTTCGTCTACGGGGGTCGCACCCTCTGTGCCGAGCCATTCAATGCTCTTCGACTATGACGCAGATTTCTCACTCCATGCCAGAGTGTCAGCTCCGGCCGCAAGGTCCCACGACCCCGGACATGCAACGCCTGACAGCTATCACACACGCCCGGTTTAGCCTCATCCGCTTTCGCTCGCCACTACTCACGGAATCACTGTTGTTTTCTCTTCCTGTGGGTACTGAGATGTTTCACTTCCCCACGTTCCCTCCACACACCCTATATATTCAGGTGCGGGTGACTGGACTTGCCTCCAGCCGGGTTTCCCCATTCGGAAATCCTCGGATCACAGCC
>NZ_JBNDHY010000316.1:0-804 GCF_056755315.1 Monashia sp. HAY1-2A | reverse complement strand
GTTCCTCGACAGGGTGGAGCGCGCGTTCGCGCGGATCGGTGAACCAGCGGTGGAAGCGGGACCTGTTCGGGTCCTCAGGGGCGAAGCGCGACTCGTCGCCGAACAGTGCGATGGCGAAGGGGTTCTGTGCCAACACCTCGCCGAGGTCGTTGGTGACCATGGCCGGCGTGTCGAGTCTGTCGAGCACCCGTTGCACGCCTGGTGACACGTGGTCGCTGCGCATGTCACTGCGCGGAGGGACGTGACCGGCCAGCCGGTACAGGTGGTCGCGCTCGGTCCGGCTCAGTCGCAGCGCCCGACTGATCGCCGTGAGCATCGGAGGTGAGGGCTGCGGACCACGCTGCTGCTCGAGGCGGGTGTAGTAGTCGGTCGACATGCTCGCGAGCAACGCGACCTCTTCACGGCGCAAGCCGTCGGTGCGGCGTCTGGGACCACGCGTCAGCCCGACGTCCTCGGGCTGCAGCGCCTCGCGGCGCCGGCGCAGGAAGTCGGCTAGAAGTCCACGATCCATGGGGCCCATTCTCGGTGAGGGAGCGTGCCTCATCCAGAGACCGGGAGTCCGTGGATGCACGGGTCTCTTTCACCGAGTCGTGCCAGGCACCACGTTGGGACTCATGACGAATGACAACAACAACCACCCCACCACTGCCCTGGTCACCGGCGCCAGCCGCGGGCTCGGGCGCGCTACCGCACTGGCACTCGCCGATGCAGGTCTCGACGTGGTCATCACCTACAAGAGCAGCGAGGCCGAAGCGCGCGACGTCGTCGCGTCCATCGAGTCCAGAGGTCGGCGCGGTGTCGCGC
>NZ_JBNDHY010000315.1:0-815 GCF_056755315.1 Monashia sp. HAY1-2A | reverse complement strand
CCCCCCCCCCCCCCCCCCCCCCCCCCCCCCCCCCCCCCCCCCCCCCCCCCCCCCCCCCACCCCCCCCCCCCCCCCCCAGATTACTACGCGTCTCGTGGGCTCGGAGATGTGTATAAGAGACAGGGTGGGGTGTCGGGCATGCGTCACTCCGGCGGGGCCAGGGGAGAGGGTGCAGGGGGCGAGGCCGGCGTGGACGGCGACGGCGCCCGTCGCGACGCGCTGGGCGACGGCGTCGGGTCGGGCCCGGCGAGACCGAGCGAACCGCCGGTCGAGGACCCCCCGAACTTCAGCTCGAGGAACTGCCCGTGCACGATGATCGCCTCCGCGTCGGCCCGGCACACCGCGTCGTAGACCTTGTCCATCGTCGTGCCGAGCAGGTCGAGCTGGTCGACGAGGAGCATGACCGAGCTCTTGCCGCCGGCGATCGGACGCGTGTCCGCCCAGTCGCGCGGCAGGCGCAGGTAGTTGCCGATGGCGACCGGCAGGTAGTCGGTGGCCGTCGCCATGACGCTGAAGCCCTGGGCGCTGCCCAGGCCCAGCTGGTCGAGGCGCGGCAGCGTCTCGCGGACGACGCGCGTCACGCGCAGCAGGCGCGACAGGACGACGCCCGGGACGCGTCCGGCGCGGGCCTGCTGCTCGACGGTGTCGAGCGCGGCGAGCAGCTGCTCGGTGGTCGGGGGGCCCGGACGCGCGGGCTCGGGGACCTCGGGCCCGTCCAACCCGAACCACGACCGGATACCCACTGCGAGACCCCTCTTCCTGTCTCTTATACACATCTCCGAGCCCACGAGACGCGTAGTAATCTGGGGGGGGGG
>NZ_JBNDHY010000314.1:0-819 GCF_056755315.1 Monashia sp. HAY1-2A | reverse complement strand
GAGCCAGGACCGAGCCACCCTGCGAGCCCGTGGACCCGCGCGGAGCTCGTCAGCCCGCACGTTCCGGCGGCTGGTGGGTCGCGACGTAGACGGCGGCCTGGGTGCGTCGCTCCAGGCCCATCTTCGACAGCACCGAGGTGACGTAGTTCTTGACGGTCTTCTCGGCGAGCGACATGTCCTCGCCGATCTGGCGGTTCGTCATCCCCCGCGCGAGGTGGTCGAGGATGCGGCGCTCCTGAGGGCTGAGTGCCCTCAGTCGAGGGTCGGTCTCCTGTCCCCGCCTCCAGCTGTCACGCAGGCGGTCGACACGCGGTGTGTCGAGAAGGTTCTCCCCGGCCGCAACCCGCTGGATCGCCTCCACCAAGCCGTTCCCCTTGATGTCCTTGAGCACGAAGCCTGCCGCGCCGGCCAGGACCGCAGCGGTCAGGGCCTGGTCATCGGCGAACGAGGTGAGGATGAGGCAGGCGATCGTCGGGTCGATGGAGCGGACGTTGCGGCAGGCCTCGATGCCTGAGCCGTCCGGGAGGCGCACGTCGAACACGGCGACGTCGGGCCGGATGGCAGGGATCCGCCGGGCGGCTTCCCTCGCGAGCCCGGACTCGCCGACGACCTGGAAGCCCGGCGTCTCCTCGAGCAGTTCCCGCAGGCCTCGCCGCACCACTTCGTGGTCGTCGAGGAGGAACACCTTGATCGTCATTGAGGCCCACCTTTCGCTCGTCGACGGTCCTGCACGGGAAGGTCGAGACTAGGGCGCACGGGTCGTCCGGGGTAGGTGCGAAAGTCCTGCTTCTCCCGGCTCACAGCGGGACGGTCCAGACC
>NZ_JBNDHY010000313.1:0-890 GCF_056755315.1 Monashia sp. HAY1-2A | reverse complement strand
ATCCAGGACGCCGCGAACAACCCGGTCCTGCGACGGCTCACGGACCAGACGCACCCCGTGGTGCACCGCATCCTCTACCGCAAGTTCTCCACGCTGCTCGGCGGCCAGAACACCATCGTCCACCACGAGCGGCTCCTTGCGCACTGCGCCGCAGGCGAAGCGGAGGAGGCCGCACGCCTGTCCGCCGAGCACTGGCGTCTCCTCGGAGGGCTCATCGGCCAGCTCTTCGAAGCCGAGGCGTTCGCCTCCTAGCTCGAGCGCGGAC
Organism: Monashia sp. HAY1-2A; assembly: GCF_056755315.1. NCBI lineage: Bacteria > Bacillati > Actinomycetota > Actinomycetes > Micrococcales > Intrasporangiaceae > Intrasporangium > Monashia sp. HAY1-2A. The sequence continues at coordinate 625 of NZ_JBNDHY010000313.1, read as the reverse complement.
CAAGGGAGAGCCACGAGATGAGACCGCTTCGATACTCGATCAACGTCACGCTCGACGGCTGCTGCCATCACGAGGCAGGACTGCCCCCCGACGAGGAGTCGATGCGCTACTGGACCGCCGAGATGGAACGAGCCGATGCCCTGCTCTTCGGCCGGGTGACCTACGAGATGATGGAGTCCGCGTGGCGGCGGCCGACTACGGGCCCGTGGCCCGACTGGATGGATGAGTCGCAGGTCCCGTTCGCCGAGGCCATCGACACGACGAAGAAGTACGTCGTGTCGAGCACGCTGCGCGAGGTCGACTGGAACGCCGAGCTGGTGCGAGGCGACGTGGGGCAAGCGGTGCAGCGGCTCAAGCAGGAGCCCGGCGAGGGCCTGTTCGTGGGTGGCGTGACGCTGCCCCTGGCGTTGGCGGACCTGGGACTGATCGACGAGTACGTGTTCCTCGTGCAACCGGTCCTTGCCGGACACGGCCCGACGTTGCTCGCCGGTCTGCGCGAACGCATCCGGCTCGAGCTCGTGGATCGCCATGCGTTCCGGTCGGGGACCATCGGCTTGCGATACCGGCCCACGCGAAGAACGGCGTGAGGGGACCTGCCCTGGCGCGTTGGCGGCCAGTGCACGCA
>NZ_JBNDHY010000312.1:0-917 GCF_056755315.1 Monashia sp. HAY1-2A | reverse complement strand
GAGCTTCCACACGACGGCACCGACCGTGACGAGGGCCAGCAGGAAGCCGAACGCGGTGAGGATGGCGTGTCGGCGCCGGCCGCGCGGCCCCGGAGCGTCGAACAGGACGGTCTGCGTGCTCATCGCTTCACCGCCAGTCGACGCGAGAGGGACGTGAAGAAGATGCCGACCGGCAGCGTGAGGATGACGAAGCCGAGGGCGAAGATGAAGAAGACGCCGAAGCTGGCGGTCTCGTTCTCGAAGATGACCTTCATGAGCGCGGAGGCTTCGGCCACGCCGATGACCGAGGCCACCGTCGTGTTCTTCGTCAGTGCGATGAGCGTCGAGCCGAGGGGCGCGATGGCCCCGCGGAACGCCTGGGGCAGGATCACCTCGCGCAGGCTCTGGCCGAAGGTCAGCCCGATCGAGCGCGCCGCCTCGGCCTGGCCGACCGGCACGGTGTTGACGCCGCTGCGCAGGGCCTCGCAGACGAAGGCGGCGTGGTACACGGCCAGCGCCACCATCGCCCAGCGGATGGCGTTGTCACGCACCGACGTCGCCGAGCTGGGGTCGACGAGGTTGATCTGGAGGATGATCCCCACGCCGGCGAGTGAGAAGAAGACGATGAGGGTCAGCGGGGTGTTGCGCACGATGTTGACGTAGACCGCGCCGAGCCGACGCAGCACCGGAACCGGCGACACGCGCATGACGGCGACGACGGTCCCGATGACGAGCGCACCGATCGCCGAGAAGAACGTCAGCGTGATGGTCATCCAGAAGGCGGCAAGGATGTCGTACTTCTCGAGGATTGCGAGCATGTCCCTCCTTCACGCACAAGGGATCTGGCCGGCGGGGGCCGCGGCCTCGGCGATGCCGTGGCCCCCGCGCGGCGGGCGGGTCAGGAGCAGGCGGCCGGGGTGGGCGGGTTTTCCGTGGCG
>NZ_JBNDHY010000311.1:0-912 GCF_056755315.1 Monashia sp. HAY1-2A | reverse complement strand
TCCGTCGTCGGCAGCGTCAGATGTGTATAAGAGACAGCCTCGAGCGTGACGCCCGCCTCGGCGACGGCGTCGAGCACCTGCGGGTCCTCGACACAGCGCACCCCGTGGCCGATGCGGTTCGGGGAGAGTGCCTCCAGCGTCTCCATGACGGCCTGGGCGCCGAGCAGCTCGCCGCCGTGCGGCACGAGCACGAGGCCCGCCCGTCGGGCGATCTCGAAGGCGTGCGCGAACTCGGCGGTGCTCCCGCGCCGTTCGTCGTTGCTCAGGCCGAACCCGACGACGTGGCCCGGCTCGTCGCCGGCATACCTCGCCGCGAGCCTCGCGAGCGTGCGGGCCTCGAGGGGATGGCGCATGCGGCTGGCCGCCACGACGACGCCGACGCCGATGCGGCCCGATGCCGAGACGGACCGTGCCTCGTCGAGGACGACCTCGAGCGCGGGCGTGAGTCCGCCGACGAACGGCGCGTACGACGTCGGGTCGACCTGGATCTCGAGCCAGCGCGACCCCTCGGCGGCGTCGTCCTCGGCGGCCTCGCGCACGATGCGGCGCATGTCCGCCTCACCGCGCACGCAGCTGCGGGCGGCGTCGTAGAGGCGCTGGAAGCGGAACCACCCCCGCTCGTCGGTGGCCCGCGCCAGGCGGGGCGGCCACGCACCGAGGAGCGCGTCCGGCAGCCGCATCCCGTGCGTCTCGGCGAGCTCGCGCACCGTCGCGACGCGCATCGACCCGGTGAAGTGCAGGTGCAGGTGGGCCTTGGGCAGGGCCCGCACGTCGCGCGTCATGGCCGACAGCATGGCACCGCGCCGGCCGCAGCCCGAGGACCGGCGTTTCGCGCGCTTCTGAACGGAGCGCGCGAAACGTGGTCGGAGCGCGGGAAATGTCGCGCGCCCGAACCTGGATTCGCGCGCTTCT
>NZ_JBNDHY010000310.1:0-1029 GCF_056755315.1 Monashia sp. HAY1-2A | reverse complement strand
CCCCCCCAGATTACTACGCGTCTCGTGGGCTCGGAGATGTGTATAAGAGACAGCCTCCTCACCCGCCCCCTCACCCGGCTTCCGGCCGAGCGAGCCCCTGCGGGTGGCCGACGACGAGCAGAACCGGCTCCTGACTCCCAGCCCCCGGCCCTCGACGGTCGCGCACGGCCTCGTCACGGTCCGCCGCGGCGACAGCCTCTGGACCATCGCCCGGCGACACCTGGGCCCCGACGCGTCGGACGCCGACGTGGCCCGTGCCTGGCCCCGCTGGTACGCCACCAACCGCGCGGTCATCGGTGAGGACCCCGACCGCATCGTGCCCGGGCTGCAGCTCGCGCCCCCCGCCTCCGGCGCGGCCGGTGACGCGACGACCAGCCACCCGGTCCCGAAGGAGTGACCCGTGCCCACCACGACCCGCCCCCTGCCCGGTGGTTTCACCGTGCGCGCCCTGCCCCAGACCGCCCCGGCCGTCATCTCCGCCGACGAGGCCTGGGGCGACGAGCAGCCGTACGCCCAGGACGCCCTCGCGCTCGACTTCCTCGGGGCCGGCGAGGACGACTTCGGCCGGCGACCGACCCGCACGAGCCAGCTGCCCGACCCCGGCGCCTTCGTGGCCAAGCTGTCCCAGGCGATCGTGGAGGTCGTGTCCGGCCAGCGTCCGGCGCCACAGCTCATCCGCCACACGAGCCCGACGACCTACTCCGTCCTCGCACGCCAGGCCATGGTGGCCGGGCGCCGTCGGACGCCCGGCCCGCAGCGGCCCGCCATCGTGCGCCGCGTCCGGGTGTGCGAGCCCCGCGACGGTGTCGTCGAGGCGTGCGCCGTCGTGCTGTCGCACGGACGCGTGCGCGCCCTCGCGCTGCGGCTCGAGGGCCTCGACGGTCGCTGGGTCGTCACGGCCCTCACGATCGGCTGAGCCCCAGCCGCCGAACCCCGCCCCGGGCCAGACGACGCGGGCCGGACGACACGGGCCGGACGACACGGTCCAGACGCTGTCTCTTATACACATCTGACGCTGCCGACGACGGA
>NZ_JBNDHY010000309.1:0-1076 GCF_056755315.1 Monashia sp. HAY1-2A | reverse complement strand
CCCCCAGATTACTACGCGTCTCGTGGGCTCGGAGATGTGTATAAGAGACAGGGTGCACCACCCACCAAGGGACCGAACGCCCACGAACGGACCGCGCCCCGACCGGGCGCCGACCGGGCGCGGACCGGACGGCCTCAGGCGACGGGTTGCTGCAGCTCGATGACCCAGGTGGCGTCCGGGTCGGCCGGCGCTGCGTGGTAGACCTCGCGGCACGGCCCGGCGAAGGAGAGCCCGCGCGCCTCCACCTCGCGCGACAGCGTCTGCCACGCCTCGGAGATCCCGCCGAGCGGCCCGCGAAGGGTCGTGACCAGCGCCCGCGGTTGCGCCGGGAGCTCGACCAGCTCGAGGCCCGCGGCGGCGGCCTCGGCCGGCCCGACCTCGGGCCCGACGGGGTAGGCCGCGGCAGCGACCAGGGCGTCGCCGTCCATCGTGTAGTGCCCCATCGAGGGGCCGGTCGGGACGAGTGGTGCGGCCGAGACGGCGTGCTCGACCTGCCCGAAGAGGGGGCCGACGACGTCGCCGACCTGCTCGCCGTCCGGCACGCGTCCGGACAGCTGGACGAGGCGGGCGGCCGGCAGGGCCTGCTCGGTGTAGGCGTCGAGGGCGACAGGTGACATGGCGTGCTCCTTCTCGATCATCCGGAGACGCTGCTCGACCTGCTGCAGGCGCGCGCGGTCGGCGTCGATCTGCGCGGCGAGCTCGGCCCGACGCAGCCGCAGCATCCCGCGCAGCTGCTCGACGGGCACGTCGTCACCGAGCAGGCGACCGCAGTCCTCGAGCGTGAAGCCGAGGTCCTTGAGCGCCACGAGCCGGTTGGCCCGGTCGAGCTGCGCGGTCGAGTACGACCGGTAGCCCGAGTCCGGGTCGACGCGGGCCGGCGGCAGCAGACCGAGGGCGTCGTAGTGGCGCAGCATGCGCACCGACACCCCGGCCAGCCGGGCGAAGTCTCCGATACTCAACATGGTCCGACCATGGCACCGCCTGACACCGTGTCAGGGTCAAGGACGGAAGGCATCGGGGTCGGCCGGGACGCGAGAACCTGTCTCTTATACACATCTGACGCTGCCGACGACGGA
>NZ_JBNDHY010000308.1:0-1119 GCF_056755315.1 Monashia sp. HAY1-2A | reverse complement strand
GACCGAGGACCGCCTCGAGCTTGTCGGCGATGGCCGCGAACGGGCCGCTGGCGAGGTCGCCGGCCTGCCGCGCCATGTGGATGTCGTCGAGGACCGGCAGCAGCGACTCGACGACGCTGCCCACGGCGGTCGTGCGGATGACGTCGCGGTCGCGGTCGACACGCTTCTTGTAGTTGACGTACTCGGCCTGCAGCCGCTGGAGGTCGGCGAGGTAGGACGCGGCGAGCGCGTCCTCCTGCTCCAGCGCCTCACGCTCGTCGGCGCGCTCGGTGCCCGCTCCGTGGTCGAACTCGTCGTCCCCGCCGGGCTCGGACGACGCGCCCGGACCACCCTCGTAGTACGAGTGGTGGCCCCGCGAACCGGAGTCGGCCGCACCGGCGCCGGCCGCACCGGCGGCGCCGGAGGCGCCACCGGTGCCGGGGGTGCCGGCGGCCTGGCCGCCGGCACCCTGCGCGTCCGTCACCTCGGGGCCACCGGCGCCGGGCCGCACGGCCTCGGCCTCGGGGTTCGGGGTGCTGTTGGACTCGGTCACTTGGCTTCCCTTGCCTCGTCCTCGTCGACGACCTCGGCGTCCACGACGTCGTCGTCGGCCGCACCGGAGCCCGTCGGACCGGACTGGCCGCCGGTCGGACCCGTGCCGTCGGAGCCCGCCGCGCCGGCCGAGGCGGCGCTCGCCTGCTCCGACGCGTAGACCGCCTGGCCCATGGCCTGGGACTTGGTGTTGAGGTCCTCGATCTTGGCCTTGATGTCCTCGACCGTGGCCTCGGAGCCCTCGGCGATCGCGGCCTTGAGGTCGGCGAGCGACTCCTCCACCGGCGTCTTGACGTCAGCCGGGATCTTGTCGCCGGACTCCTTGAGGAAGTTCTCGGTCGAGAAGACGAGCTGCTCGGCCTGGTTGCGCACCTCGGCCTGCTCCCGGCGCTGCCTGTCCTCCTCGGCGTGCGCCTCGGCGTCCTTGACCATGCGGTCGATCTCCTCCTTGGACAGGGCCGAGCCGCCGGTGATCGTCATCTTCTGCTCCTTGCCGGTGCCCTGGTCCTTGGCACTGACGTTGACGATGCCGTTGGCGTCGATGTCGAAGGTGACCTCGATCTTCGGCACGCCGCGCGGTGCCGGCGC
>NZ_JBNDHY010000307.1:0-1200 GCF_056755315.1 Monashia sp. HAY1-2A | reverse complement strand
CAGCCCGCTCCTGGCGACCGAGGACGGGATGAGACCGACGCCCTCAACCCGGACGATCGAACGCGCCATCCGCGGCAAATGCGGACGTCCGTGCTAGCAGTTGTCGGGAGCAAGCGCGGCTGCTTACGCTCGTCTGATGCCTCCTGCGCCCCGTCCTCATCGACGTGCAGACGTAACGATCGCCGAGCTACTCGGTGGCGTCGAGAAGCGCGAGCTCGTCGTCGTCGATCCAGACCCCGCTTGGCCCCAGGCCTACCAACGTCACGAGGACTGCATCCCCACAGCGCTCGGACCGCGGGGCGCCGTAGCGATTCAGCACATCGGATCGACCTCCGTACCCGCCTCGCCGCGAAACCCATCGTGGACATCCTCGTCGTCGTCAATGACATCACCGCCGAAGAGGACTACCTGCCCCAACTCCTCACCGCCGGTTACGTCCTGCGGGTCCGCGAGCCCAGTCACCGCCTGGTGCGTACACCCGAGCGTGATGTCCACGCATCCTCGAGACCGACGATCCGCAGATCCGCGAGTACCTTCTCCGCCGCAATCACCTACGCCGCGACGAAGCCGACCGCGAGCTCTACGCGCGCACCAAACGTGACCTCGCCGCCCAGGACTGGCCCGACATGAACGCCTACTCCGACGCCAAGACGGACGTCATCACCCAGATCAAGGACCGCGCACGACAGCAAACGTGACACCACCCCTCGAAGACGCTCGACCGCTCAGCGCACCGTCTGTGGTCACCACGTTCTTGTGGCGGTCGGGTCTTCTCGCGACGGCTGCATGGCGGCCGGGGAGAAGGTCTGGCTTCCCAGGACGCCGAGCAGACGTAGGCGCTCGGCGGACTCGCTGCCCGGCGTCGCGGTGAAGACGAGCAGGATCTGGACATCGCTGTCCGTTGACATGCTTTCGCAGTCGAGCTCCATCCGGCCGACCTGCGGGTGCAGGAACGTCTTGCGCTCCGGCCCCGGCCTCCAGGCGACATCGTGACCCGCCCACAGCGCGTCGAACTCCGGCGAGGCGCGGAGGCGATCGACCAGGGCGCGGGCACGGGGATCGTCCGGGTGACGTCCAACGGCCAGGCGGAGCATTGCCACGTAGGAACGGGAGTAGGTCGGCTGTTCCTCGACAGGGTGGAGCGCGCGTTCGCGCGGATCGGTGAACCAGCGGTGGAAGCGGGACCTGTTCGGGTCCTCA
>NZ_JBNDHY010000306.1:0-1185 GCF_056755315.1 Monashia sp. HAY1-2A | reverse complement strand
TCCGTCGTCGGCAGCGTCAGATGTGTATAAGAGACAGCCTTGGACCCGGTTGGTTCCGGTCACTCGTCCCGAGCGCAGGCGACGCACGCCCTGGGCCCGCCGCAGGGCGACCGCGTCCTCGAGGACACGTCTGACGACCCCCGGCTCGAACATGACCTGCTCCCACGTGAACCGCAGCACGAGCCAGCCGCGGACGACGAGGCCGTTGTAGCGCCGGCAGTCCCGGTCGAAGGCCCCGCGCTCGACGTGGAACTCATGGCTGTCGGCCTCGAGGACGATCCGCAGAGCCTCGTCCGCGAGGTCGACCCGGGCGTAGAAGTCCTCGTACCGGATCCGCGTCTGGGGTTCGACGACGAGCCCCGGCACGTCGAGGGCGATCGCCCGCAGCGACGACTCGAACGGACCGGCTGCTCGAGCATCCGACGCAGCGACGACGCGTGCCACCCGGTCCCGCTGGCGCCGGGGGAGCCAGGCGCTGCGGGCCAGGACCTCTCGCGGCCCCAGGCCCGAGCGACGCGCGGAGTCGGCCACCGACAGCGCGTCCGCGAACGGCAGGTCCACGCAGCAGTCGATGAGGGTGCGGACCGGCGTCGTCACCCAGCCGTCGGCGACGTCGTCGGCGTCGAGGTCGCGCCAGTGCACGGTCACGCCCTCGGACGCGCCCGCCACCAGGCTTCGCTTGGCCCGCACGGTGACATGCGGCTCCGGCGGCGCCATCCGCACCTTCCAGCCCCAGTGCAGCGCCGCCGTCGTGTGCGATGCGGCTCCGCTGAGCCGGAGGGCGGCCGCGCGGGACGCGTCGGTCCCGGCCAGGCAGTAGCGGCCCCGTGACGTGCGCACCACGACGCCGGCGTCGAGGGCCGCGTCGACGTGTCGCCAGTGCACCACGGACAACCGCAGCTGCCGACGGGTCGCCGTACCGCCGAGCCGAACCAGAGCCTTGACCGCGCGCATGCGCCGATGCTGCCTCCCGGAGTCGATGCCGCGAGCGCGTCCTCCACAGGGTCCGGTGGCCGGATCGAACCTCGGAAACGCGCCCTGGGAGCCGTTCGGCCGGTTCGGTCCGGCCACCCGGCCCGCCGGCGGACGAGAAGTTGCGCGGTGACTGTCTCTTATACACATCTCCGAGCCCACGAGACGCGTAGTAATCTGGGGGGGGGGGGTTTGTGTGGTGAGGGGGGGGGG
>NZ_JBNDHY010000304.1:0-1279 GCF_056755315.1 Monashia sp. HAY1-2A | reverse complement strand
TGGGCGGTCAGCGCGAGCCAGGCGACGCCGGTGCGGCCGCGGTAGAGCCGGCCGTCGCGGGAGCGGGTGCCCTCGGGGTAGATGCCGAACGCGTCCCCGTTCTTGAGCACCTCGAGCGCGGCGTCGAGGCTCTCCTGGGCGGCGGTCGGTGAGTGGCGGTTGACCGGCACCATGCCGACGGCGCTGAAGAAGCCCTTGCGCAGCAGCCCCCCGACACCGGGCCCGGTCCAGTACTCCTCCTTGGCCAGGAACCGCACCTGCCGCGGCGCCGCGAGGGGGATCGCGAACGAGTCGATGAACGACAGGTGGTTGCTCGCGACGATGACACCGCCCTCGCGCGGGATGTTCTCCTTGCCCTCGATCGTCGGGCGGTACAGCGCGTGGGACAGCGGGTAGAGCACGGACCGCCCGAGGCTGTAGAACATGGCGCCAACTGTAGGGCTACCCGCCGGTCGCGACCGCTCGTGCCCGGTCCGCGGCCAACCCCGGCACCACCGGGGGTCAGGCTCGGGCGCGCACGGCCCACGCGGTCGCGAGCACGTGGAACGGGGCGTCGGGAGCGAGCTCGCGGCAGTGTTCGCGGAGCGCGGCGCGCCGGTCCGGGGCCAGCGACTCGACGTAGTCGCCAGCAGGGCCGACGCCCAGCGTGTACGGCTCCCACCACTCCTCGAACGTCTCGTGCCGCACCGCGACCATGAACGAGGTGTCCTCGATGCCGGTCAGACCGGCGGCGTCGAAGAGCAGCGCGAGGCTGCCCTCCGAGGCGCCCGGCTGGTCACCCTCGCCGGGGGCGTCGGGGTCGAGGTCGGCGGCGGCCCGCCAGAAGAGGGCGAGCGGACCGGCTCCCCCGGCGTGGTCCCAGACGCACGCGGCCACGGTGCCACCGGGTCGCGTCACCCGGGCCATCTCGCGCAGGCCCCCGACCGGGTCGGCCATGAACGGTACGACGAGCTGGGCCAGGGCGAGGTCGAACAGGTCGTCGCGGTACGGCAGCTGCTCGGCGCCCCCCACCTGGACGTCGAGGGTGGGGAACTCCTGGCGCAGCACGGCGACGAACGCCTGTGTCGGGTCGACGGCGGACACCCCGTCGACGCCGAGGCGCTCGACGAGGACGCGCGTGAGAGCGCCGGTGCCGCAGCCGACGTCGATGGCGTGGCCGGGGCCGGCGTCGACCCCGGACCAGTCCGCGAACCGCCCGGCGAGCGGCCCCGAGTACCGCCCCATGAACAGGTCGTAGGCGTCCGCCGGAACCTCGAAGGTCACGCCCCGACGCTACGCC
>NZ_JBNDHY010000303.1:0-1210 GCF_056755315.1 Monashia sp. HAY1-2A | reverse complement strand
TCCGTCGTCGGCAGCGTCAGATGTGTATAAGAGACAGGGCGGACGGCGCCGGTCAGGGCAGCAGGATGGTGCGGAAGTCCAACGACACCGCCTCGCGGCCCCGGTCGAGGACGGCGAGGTGCCCCGAGCGGCCGACCTGGCTCGAGGGCTGGATGTAGGCGTCGTAGGCCGCGACGAGGGTGTCGCCGGGCGGCTTGCTGAAGGTCAGGTAGAGCGTGTCGCCCTCGCGCGTCGAGTCGGAGGGGTCGGGGCGCCAGCCCTGGGTCTCGTAGATGTCGAAGTAGCTCCCCGTGACGGCGAGGGTGATGTCGCCGGTGAACCCGCCGGCCCGGTGCACGCTGACCTCCCAGGGCACGTCCATGCCGGCCCGCGAGGAGGTCGCCCACGTCAGGGTCAGGTCGATGCCGTCGCCCGACACCCGGGTCGTCTGCGTCGTGTCGCCGAGCAGACCGGTGGCGCCGAGGAGGACGACGACGAGCAGCGCCGCCACCGCACCTCGGCGCGACCACGCGCTGGTCCGCGCCGGACCCGGCCCCTCGAGGCCCTCGAGGGTCGAACGCGGAATCTCCACGCTGTCGGTCTAGCACCGCGGCGTGGGTCAGCCGCGCACGACGCGCCGAGCCAGGTCGCTCCATCCCGCCAGGATGCGGTCGCGGTCGACGCCGAGGTCGAGCTGCTGGCGCAGGATCGGCACCTCGAGCGGGGCGAGCAGCGCGGTGGCGAGCACGGGCAGGTCGCCCTCGACGCCGGCCGAGGCGAGGAGCACGCGGACGTGCGCGGTGTGGAAGGCCGCGGCCGGCAGCGACCGGCCGTACCGCCCGACCGCGGCGACGACGAGGTCGCCGTGCAGGAGGTTGCGGTCGAGGCGCGACTCGCCGAAGGCGAGCAGCCGCGTCAACGGCGGGGCGCCGGGCCCGAGCGGCGGGGGTCCGGAGATGACGCGCTGCTGCCAGGTCCTCTCGCTGTGGTCGAGCAGCGCCGCCATGAGCCCGGCCCGGCTGCCGAAACGGCGGAAGACCGTGCCCTTGCCGACGTGGGCGGCCGCCGCGACGGCGTCCATCGTCACGGCGTCGACACCGCACGACTCCACGAGGCGCGTGGCGGCGTCGAGGAGGGCCTCGCGGTTGCGCGCGGCGTCGGCCCGCTCGGGGCGCTCCGGGCGCAGCCCGAGCTCTGTCTCTTATACACATCTGACGCTGCCGACGACGGA
>NZ_JBNDHY010000302.1:0-1268 GCF_056755315.1 Monashia sp. HAY1-2A | reverse complement strand
TCCGTCGTCGGCAGCGTCAGATGTGTATAAGAGACAGGGCCACCGAGGTCGGCCAGGCGACCCTTGATGCTCGAGGAGACCCCGAGCCGGCCCTGGTCGACGGCCTCCTCGAGCCTGGCCTGGCTCAGCCCGCGACCCGAGTCGCGGATCGTCACGGCGACGTCGCGGCCGTCGTCGTCGAGCAGCACCCACGTGCGCGCGCCGTCCCCGGCGTGCTTGCGGACGTTGTCGAGCGCCGCCTCGACCGCGGCGACGACCTCGTCGGCGACGCGTCGGGGCAGCAGGACGGCATCGGCCGGTGACACCAGCTGGACGTCGTCGGTCTCGACGTGGCGCAGCAGGGTGCGCAGGTCCGCCTCGCCGCTGACCGCCCGACCGACCGCGGCCAGGTCGGTCTGGCTGACGAGTGTCCGCAGGATGCGCTCCTGCTCCCCCGCCATGGCCCCGAGAGCCGCGGACTCGCCGCCGAGGTCGGTGGCGCGCCGGTGGATGAAGGCGAGGGTCTGCAGGACGCCGTCGTGGACGGTGCGCGCGAGGCGGTCCCGCTCGGCGCGGGCCGCGTCGAGCCGCATCGCCTCGGCGAGCGTGGCGTGGCTGGCGCGGGCGAGGTCGACGCAGTAGCCGATGCAGCCGCCGAGGAGGAGCCCGAAGATCGAGTTCGAGACCGTGTTGGCGGTCGGCTCGGCGACCTCGACGAAGGAGCTCGCGGCGACGAGCGAGGCGGCCGCGACACCCCCGCGCCAGCCGCGCAGGATCGCGAAGCCGACGACGGCGGCGGAGGGCCAGATCGACGGGATGGTCTTGGCACCTCCGGTGATGACCTCGGGAGTGTCGACGAGGCGGGTCGCGAGGATCGCGGCGCAGCCCATCGCGAGCTCGGCGGTGTAGGCGCGAACCGTGCGCATCGGCCGGGCGGTCTGGGCCGCCGTCCATCCGGCGAGCAGACCGAGGACAGAGAGCGCGACCGCAGGGTGGGCCACCTCGGCGCGGCGCTCCCAGACCGAGTACGCGGCGTAGACCAGGGCGAGCACCCGGAAGACGTCGACGGCTCGCCACAGGCCCCTGACGACGGCGTGCTCGTCGTCGAGCAGGCCCGCACCCGGGGGCGTCCCGGACCGGCCGGTCTCGACGGTCATGGGTCAGGAGGCCGCCACGACGGGCCCGCCGCCCTCGTCGGAGTTGTGGCTGTTCGCCGCTGTGGCGGCGACGTCCGCGGCCTCGGGGGTGTCGGGCTGTCTCTTATACACATCTGACGCTGCCGACGACGG
>NZ_JBNDHY010000301.1:0-1296 GCF_056755315.1 Monashia sp. HAY1-2A | reverse complement strand
TCCGTCGTCGGCAGCGTCAGATGTGTATAAGAGACAGCACACCGAGCACCTGCCAACTCGTGCGAGGTGTTCCTGGCGTGGGTTGGCAGCTGCTCGGTGTGTTGCGGGTGATCCACAAGGGGTGGCGGCGGGCCGGGCCGTCCACAGGCGGTTGCTCGGACGATGCGCCGTCCGTGTCGCGGCGCGACGATCGCTCGATGGACCCTCGACTCCAGGCCCTGGCGGGTGAACAGCACGGCGTCTTCACCGCCGCCGAGGCGGGTGCGAGAGGCGTCGACGCCATCGCCTTGCGTGACGCCGTACGCCACGGACAGGTCGTCCGTGTCCGGCGCGGGGCCTACGTGAGCAGAGACCTGCTGCACGCGGCCGACCGCGTCGGGCGCTACCGGCTCGCCGCGATGGCGGTCGCCCGCACCCGGCCCGGCGAGGCCCTGAGCCACCACGCGGCCCTGGCCGTGCACGGCCTTCCGCTGTGGTCCGCGGACCTGAGCCGCATCGACTTCGTCGGCGCGGCGCGCCAGGTGGTCAGGCGTCGGGACGTGACCGTGTGGCCCCGGCGCGGCGTGGTCACCCTAACCGTCCTGGGTGTTCCGGTGGTCTCCGCCGCGAGGGCCGTCGTCGGCACGGCGCTGACCATGGGCGCCGAGTGCGCGGTGGTGGCGGGCGACGCCGCCCTGCGGGCCGGCACGGTGACGATGCCGGAGCTGCTCGACGAGGTGGCGAGGGTCTCCCCGCACGAGGGCCGGCGTCGGGCTCTCGACGCGGTGCTGCGCATGGATGCCGGAGCCGAGTCGGTCGGCGAGTCGCGCACCCGGATGATCCTGCAGGACCTCGGCCTGTCACACGAGAGCCAGGTCGTCATCACGGACGCCGACGGGTTCGTCGCACGGGTCGACTTCGTCGTCGAGGGCGTCGTGCTGGAGTTCGACGGAGAGGTCAAGTACGGCCGGGTCCGTGACCGGTCCGACGAACAGCCGGACGACCCCGCGGAGGTCCTCTGGCTGGAGAAGCGCCGGGAGGACCGGGTGCGCCGGCTCGGGTACCCCTTCGAGCGCGTCATCTGGTCCGAGCTCGACCGCCCCGGGCTGCTGGGTGCGAGGATCCGAGCCGCCCGCCCGGCTCGTCGCTCCGCCTGACCAAACCCGAAGCCACCCCCTCGGCCGGCCGGCCGAGGGGGTGGCGCAACCCGCACACCTGTCTCTTATACACATCTCCGAGCCCACGAGACGAGTAGTAATCTGGGGGGGGGGGGGGGGGGGTGGGGGGGGGGGGGGGGGGGGGGGGGGGGGGGGGGGG
>NZ_JBNDHY010000300.1:0-1337 GCF_056755315.1 Monashia sp. HAY1-2A | reverse complement strand
GGTCTCGAAAGCGGTGGTGCACCGGGCAGTTCGAGACCGGCACCGAACGACTCGTTCGGTCTCGGAAGCCGGGGTCAGACGGCTTGTTGTTGGGCGACCCAGGAGGCGTGCAGCCGGCTGTAGACGCCGCCGAGGGTGACGAGCTCGCTGTGGTGGCCGCGCTCGACGATGCGGCCGGCGTCGACGACGACGACCTCGTCGGCGTTCTCGGCGGTCGAGAGCCGGTGCGCGATGGCGATCGAGGTGCGGCCGCGTGTCAGCGAGTCGAGCGCCCGCTGGAGCCGCACCTCGGTGTGCGGGTCGACGGCCGAGGTGGCCTCGTCGAGGACGAGCAGGTCGGGGTCGGCCAGGTAGGCGCGCGCGAGCGCGACGAGCTGCCGCTCCCCCGCCGACAGGGACTCGCCGCGCTGGCCGACGTCGGTGGCCAGGCCCAGCGGTAGCGTCTCGACCCAGCCGTCGAGACCGAGCTCGGCGAGGGTCTCGCGCACCTGCTCCGGCGTGGCCTCCGGCCGGCCGAACCGGATGTTGTCGAGGAGCGTGCCGTCGAAGAGGAACCCCTCCTGCGGCACGAGGACGACTCGCGACCGCAGCGACGAGAAGCGGATGCGGTGCAGCTCGGTGCCGTCGAGCAGCACCCGGCCGTCGGTCGGGTCCATGAGGCGCGTCAGCAGCTTGGCGAGCGTCGACTTGCCCGACCCGGTCTCGCCGACGATGGCGACGCGGCTGCGCGGGGCGATGGTCAGGTCGACGTCGTGGAGCACGGGTTCGCCTCCCGGATAGACGAACCCGACGCCGCTGAACTGCACGGTGATGGGGCCTCGGGGCAGCTCGACGCCGTCGTCGGCGGGGTCGGACACGTCGGCCGGCGTGTCGATGATGCCGATGACGCGGCGCCAGCCCGCCACGGCGTTCTGCATCTCGTTGAGGATCTCGGTGGCCTGCTGCACCGGCATCGTGAAGAGGTTGACGAGGAAGAGGAACGCGAGCAGCTCGCCGAGGGTGAGGCGCCCGTCGACTGCGAGGACGGTGCCGACGACGAGGACGACCGCGGTCGTCAGCCCCGAGACGAGCTGGCCCGAGGTGAAGGCGATGACCGCCCGTGCCTGCGCTCCGATGGCAGCCCTGCGGTGCCCCTCGATGGCGGCGTCGATGCGCGCCTCGGTGCGCGCCTCGACACCGTAGGCGCGGATGGCCTGCGCGCCGACGACGGCCTCCGAGACGGCGCCGAGCATGTCGCCGACGCGTTCACGCACCCGCGTGTAGGCGCGTCCGACGATGCCCTGGAAGGTGCGGATGATGACGAACAGGGGCACGAAGCACAGCCACACGACGAGGGC
>NZ_JBNDHY010000299.1:0-1327 GCF_056755315.1 Monashia sp. HAY1-2A | reverse complement strand
ATGCTCTCCGAGGTCGAGCAGACCGTCGACGACGTCGTCATCATCGCCAACGGCAGACGCGTCGCCCAGGGCACCGTTGCCGAGCTGCGCGGCGAGCCGACCGCGTTCGTCCGCACGTCCGACCCCGAGCGGCTCGCCGCCGCGCTCCGCGGTCGTGGCCTGCGCGTCGACCCGGTGGACCGAGGGGCCCTGCGCGTGACGACCGAGGACCTCGCGGTGGTCGGCGACGTCGCGCACGCCAACGACGTCGCCGTCCACGAGCTGCGGGCCGAGCAGACCCACCTCGAGGAGCTCTTCTTCAACCTCACCGAGTCGGGCGAGCACCGCAACCGCAACCTCGGCGCGACCGCGGGCCCGGACCGGGCCGACGGCGTGCCGCCCGACCTGCCCCCGCCGAGCGGCCGGCCGGTCGACCCCGCGCTCGTCGCCGACCCCTCGGACCAGGAGCGTGGGACCCGATGAGCGCCGCGATCCGGTCCGAGTTCCGCAAGTTCCTCACGACGCGGCTCTGGTGGGGCATGGCCATCGCCGTCGTCCTCACCGGTGCGGCGTTCGCCGTGCTCTTCGCCTTCGTCTTCACCAGCGACGCCGTCCGGGGTCCGCAGGCGGCGGCCGCGCCGCGCACCGACGCCGCCCTCGCCAAGGCGGTCTTCACCGGCGGCATCCAGGTCGGCTACCTGCTCACCCTCGCCGTCGGCGTCATGACGATCGGCTCGGAGTACCGCCACAAGACCATCACCGCGACCTTCCTGGCCACGCCCCGGCGGGGACGTGTCATGGGCGCCAAGGTCGTCTCGCTGCTCGGCATCGGCGCCTTCTACGGCGTGCTGTCGCTGTCCGGTGCCGTCGCGGCCGGCACGCTGGTGCTCCGGTCCAAGGGCCACGAGCCGTTCGCCGACCCGGCGATCTGGCGCACCCTGGCGCTGTCCCTGCTCGTCCTCGGCCTCTGGGGGCTGATCGGCCTCGGGGCCGGCATCCTCATCCCCAACCAGGTGGCCGCGCTGCTCATCTCGGTCGCCGTCGCGTGGATCGTTGAGCCGGTCCTGAGCCTCGTGCTGGCCCTGACCGACTGGGGCAAGGCGGTCGCGCCGTACCTGCCGAGCCGGGCCACGGCGGCGATGCTCGACACGAGCGGCGGCGGCTTCAACGGCGAGGTGCTCGAGCAGCTGTCGTGGTGGGCCGGTGCCCTCGTGCTCGCCGGGTACGCCGCCCTCATGGCCGGCCTCGGCACGTGGCGCACGGTGCGCAGCGACATCAGCTGACGCGGCGTTGGTCACGTCGGGCCGGGCCCTGTCTCTTATACACATCTGACGCTGCCGACGACGGA
>NZ_JBNDHY010000298.1:0-1398 GCF_056755315.1 Monashia sp. HAY1-2A | reverse complement strand
TGGGCCCGGTGACGCGATGGGATCAGACCGTGCTCGGCCAGGCGTGCGGCCCGGTCCAGCGCAACCCAGCACATCATCTTCGAGTGGGTGAAGTGCGCCGGCTCGCTGCGCACCTCCCAGATCCCCGCGTCCGGGGAGCGCCAGAGCCGGCAGACCAGGTCCGCGGTCTGGGCAAGGCGCCAACCGATGTCGGCGTCCACCCGATGGCCGGCCTCGGCGTAGAGCCACGCCGTGTGGAGGAGCTCGCCATAGGTGTCCAGCTGGAGCTGGGCAGCCGCCGCGTTGCCCACCCGGACCGGCCGCGACCCGCGGTAGCCGGGCAGCGGCAGCGTCTGCTCGCGGGCGCGGGCCCCGCCGTCGAGCCGGTACAGCGGCTGCAGCCGTGGGCGGGTCAGCTGTGAGGCGTGCATGAGCCACCAGAAGTACGCCTGCGCCTCGGGGGTGCAGCCCAGGCGGAGCAGCGCGTCGAGGGTGAAGGCGGCGTCGCGGACCCAGCAGAACCGGTAGTCCCAGTTCCGCACTCCGCCGATGTCCTCGGGCAGCGACGTCGTCGCGGCGGCAGCCAGGGCCCCCGACGGGGCGTGCACCAGCAGCTTGAGCGCGAGCGCGCTCCGGACCACCGGCTCGTGCCACGGGCCTTCATAGCGCCCGGCACCTTGCCACCTGCGCCACGTGGCCAAGGTCGTGGCGTAGCGGTCATCGAGCTCGTCGCGACCGGGAAAGACCAGCGGCTCCTGATGGGCTGCGCACAGCGCTATCACCGACGCCGACCCGGGACGGGTCTCGAACGTGCCGCCGACCCAGTCAGTGCCCAGCTCGGGGACGCCGGCATCGAACGCGCAGACGGCCACGGCATCGGCGCCGGAGGAGAACACCGGCACGTCGTACCGCCTGGCCAGCCGCGTGTGCCGCTGGCCGTGGCCGAACCGCGGCCTGACCCGCCAGCTCATCGTGACCTGCCCCGCGACCCCCTCGACCCGGCGCTGCACCTCGCGCAGGGGACACAAGCCCGCGCCGCCGTCGAGGCTCATCGAGTCCGAGAGCGTGACGACCCCGGTCGTCGTGGTGAAGGTGGTCTCCAGCACGTTCGTGCCCGGCAGGTACCGACGGGAGACCTCACCTGCGACGGTGGGGGCCAGCGTGAAGGAACCGCCCTGTTCCGCATCGAGGAGGGCGGCGAACATGCTCGACGAGTCCAGGTTCGGCACGGCGAGCCAGTCCATCGTGCCGTCCCGGGCCACGAGCGCCACCGTGCGGCCGTCCCCGATGGCCGCGTAGGAGCGCAGGGGCGCATAGCCGTCGACTCGGATCATGAAAGTCCACCTTGACGCGATGATGCCGTCCTGCACAGCCTACGAGCATCTCGTCGTGGGGAGATGCCTTCGGCCACATCTACTA
>NZ_JBNDHY010000297.1:0-1421 GCF_056755315.1 Monashia sp. HAY1-2A | reverse complement strand
CCAGGGGCGCTTCCACTGTCCGACGTCCTCGAACAGGGCGCCGTGCTCGACGTGCCACGCGTGGGCGGGGCTGGTGCGCGCGGCGTCGAAGAGCTCGCCTCGGCCACGGCCGGCGAGGGCCACGAAGGCCACCGGCGTGAACGGGGCGCGGAACGTCGTCGTGCCGATCGCGCCCGGGGTCGGGCGCCTCGCAGCGGCCGAGCCCGACCCGTCTGCCTTCGCCGCGGGGTCCTGTCCGGGCTGTCCCGGCGGTATCGAGGCCGTGTCACGGCCGGAGAGCACCTGGGTCAGCAGCCCGATCGTGTTGACGCCGCCGATGCGGCCCTGGTCGACGCCGGTGCTGATGGAGGTGTACCGCTTGACGTGCTCGACAGAGTGCATCCCGGCGTGGGTGGCGCGCAGCACGTCCGCCGCGGTGTTGTCGCGGCTGAGGTCGACGAAGTGCCGGTCGAAGGACCCGTCGACAGACGGCACGGCCCACAGCTGACGGACCTGCCCGGCAGCACGGTGCTGGCGCTCGCGACGCGCCTGCGGGCTCTCGGTCGACGACTCGGTGGGCTCGCCGGGCAGGGAGAACCCGGCCGCCACCACGGCCGCCCGCCCAGCCCGTTCGCCCTCCATGAGGCAGTCGATGGTGGAGTAGGTGCCGTTCCCGGCGCCGACCACGAGCTGGTCGCGGACCTCACCCGACGGCACGAAACCGGCCAGCTCGTCGTCCCACCGAAGCGAGCCCTGCCGCTGGCTGTGCAGGTTGACGTTGGGCGTCCAGCCGCCGGACACCGCCACGAGGTCGCACTCGAGGGTCTGCCCCGGCCCGACCGGCTGGCCGTCGGCGTCGATGGGCGCGACCGTGACTGCAGTGACGGCGTCGACACCCTCGACGGAGGTGACTGCGGACGAGGCGTGCACGACCATGCCGGCGCGCAGAGCACCCTGCTGGGCACTGCTCGGCGCGGTCATCTGCTCCCGGGCGTCGACGACCGTCACCTCCGCACCGGCATGCATCAGCGCGTGCGCGGCCTCGTAGGCGGAGTCGTTCGTGGTGAACACGACGACGTTCCGTCCGGGCAGCGCACCCCAGCGGTCGGCGTACGCACGTGCCGCGGAGGCGAGCATGATGCCGGGGACGTCGTTGTCCGCGAAGACGATCGGGCGTTCGAAGGCCCCGACCGCCAGCACCACCTGGCGGGCGGAGACGTGCCACACGCGCTGGCGTGACACCCCGTCCCTCACCGTCCCGGCGGTGGACGGCTCGCCCTCCGGACGCTGTTCCACGGCGATGAGGTAGTTGTTGTCGTAGCTGCCGAACACGCAGGTGCGGGTCAGGACGGTGGTCTCGGGCGCGGCCTCGAGCTCGGCACGGACGCCGGCGACCCACTCCGCGCCAGGTTGGCCTTCGACCATCGCGGTGCGGTCCGACA
>NZ_JBNDHY010000296.1:0-1449 GCF_056755315.1 Monashia sp. HAY1-2A | reverse complement strand
CTGAGCAGTGACGTACACGCTGACCCCCCACCGGCCCTGGGACACCCCGGCCGAGCGCTACGTCAGTGCTCACTCTCACTGAGCAGTGACGTACACGCTGACCCCCCACCGGCCCCGGGACACCCCGGCCGAGCGCTACGTCACTGCTCACTCTCACTGAGCAGTGACGCAGGGGCCGTGCCGGTCACCCCTCGGTGACGGCGCCGGAGCGACGTCGCCGCCGTGAGGCGGCCAGGGTCTCGTGGGGGGCCTCGCCGTACCGGCGACGGTAGGCGGCCGCGAACCGGCCCTGGTGGTAGAACCCCCAGCGCATCGCCACGTCGATGACGGTCGGGGACGGGGCACGGTCGCCCGACCCCAGCTCGCGGTGGGCCCGGTCGAGGCGGACCCGGCGCACGTACTCCGACGGCGTGGTCTCGAGGTACTTGCGAAAGGCGTTCTGCAGGGCCCGCGGCGTCACGGCTGCCGCCGAGGCCATGTCCGGCAGCGACACCGGCTCGGCGACGTGCGCCTCGATGAAGTCCAGAGCCCGGCACAGCGCGCGGGACGGTGCCGCGTCCTCGCGGTCGGCCTCGGTCGGTCCGAGGTCGGCCGTCGACGGGAAGGCCCGCAGGACCGCGGCCGCGAGGTCGTGCGAGGCCGTCTGGCGCACGAGGGAGGACGGGGTGGCCGCGGCGCTCGACAGCGTGTGGGCCACCGCCTCGACGGCCGACCGCAGCGCCGCACCCCGTTGCGCCGTCACGGGGCGGTGGTGCAGCAGGCGCACGGGGGCATCCTCCTCACCCCGGCCGGCGGCCACCTCCGTCAGCAGGCGCGGGTCGAACATGGTGACGCTGTAGCGAGCGCGGTTCACCGTGCCGGCGTACGGCCGGTCCGGCGGTGAGAGGGTGAAGACCTCGCCCGCGCCGAAGGTGCGGCTGTGCCGACCACCTCCGACGCGGTGGTCCTCGATCCTGCCGTCGTCGATGCTGCACAGGCTGATCCGCCCGAGCGGCACGACGTCGTACCGCATCTCGAAGTCGACGTCGACATGGTCGATGGTGAGCGCGTCCGGCCCCTCCACCCGGTCGAGGTGGGCGTGCGGGTGCGGTGTGGTGCTGCGGACGCGCATCGGCGCGTAGGCCGCGCTGAGGAACTTCTCGATGCGGTCGAGGTCGGTGCTGTCGAAGACCACGGCGTCCATGGGGGGATCCGTTCGCCGGCGGCCGGTGAGGCCGTCATCGTCCCTCGTCCGAGGGGACGGGGGAGCCGCGGTCTGACCCCGACCCGTCTCCTCGACAGTACCCGTTCCCGCCCTTCCTCTGGCGCTGCGGGTCTCGGGGCGCGTGCCGGAGGACACAACAGCATGTGTTTGCCTCACGCCTCCGGCATCGTCTAGGTTCGTCTCGAGCGCATGACCCTGCGCCTGCTCGAGTTCGCCCGACCGCCGTGTGTCCGCGGTCCTGCACC
>NZ_JBNDHY010000295.1:0-1386 GCF_056755315.1 Monashia sp. HAY1-2A | reverse complement strand
TCCGTCGTCGGCAGCGTCAGATGTGTATAAGAGACAGGCCTACAACCGCGTGCTCCTGTCGACGGTCGTGGCCGGGACCATCGGCCCGCGCGAGACGCGCCTCAAGCCGAACGGCTGGTGGGCGGCGCACGACGTCGTGGTCCGCACCGGCGTCCGGGTGAGCTCGCTCGACCTGGAGGCCCGCACCGCCACCCTCACCCCCGCGCCCCTCGTGTCAACCCGTCCGGACGCCCGGCCCGCCGGCGGTTCGGAGGTGCTTGGGTGGGACGAGCTCGTGCTGGCCACCGGCAGCGACGCCTTCGTGCCGCCCATCAGCGGTGCCGAGGAGGACGCGTCGGTCGTCGCGTTCCGCACCCTCGACGACGCCGAGCGGCTCGTGGCCGCAGCGGGTGCCGCGCACCACGCCGTCGTCGTCGGCGGCGGGCTGCTCGGCCTCGAGGCCGCGCGGGGCCTGCTCGGGCGCGGCGTGCACGTCACGGTCGTCCACCCCGCCGAGCACCCGATGGACCGGCAGCTCGACGCGGACGGCGGCAGCGTCCTCGCCCGGGTCGTCCAGGGCCTCGGGGCACGGCTGGCGCTCGGTCGGCAGGTCACCGAGCGTCGGCCGGCGACGGCCGACCACCCCGCCGCCGTGGTCCTCGACGACGGGACGACGCTGGCCGCCGACCTCGTCGTCGTCGCGGCCGGCGTCCGCCCCCGCGTCGACCTCGCCCTGGCCGCCGGTCTGGAGGTGGGCCGCGGCGTGGTCGTCGACGACCGGCTCCGCGCCTCCCACCCCCACGTCCACGCCATCGGCGAGTGCGCGGAGCACCGCGGCGAGGTGCCCGGGCTCGTGCAGCCCGGCTGGGACCAGGCCCGGGTCCTCGCGGACGTGCTGAGCGGTGCCGACCCCGACGCCACCTACGCAGGCACGAGCGTCGTCACCCGGCTCAAGGCGCCCGACGTCGACCTGACGAGCATGGGACGCGTCGACGTCGGCGTCCACGACGCCGGCCACGAGGTGCTCGCCTTCACCGACCCCGTGCGCGGCCGGTACGCCAAGCTCGTGCTGCGCTCCGACCGGCTCGTCGGGGCGATCCTCCTCGGCGTCGGGGACGCGGCCGGGCCGCTGACCCAGCTGTACGACACCGGGGCCGCCGCGCCCCGGGACCGGTTGGCGCTCATGCTGGGTCGGGCCGTCACCCGCAGCGGAGGGGCCGAGAGCGTCAACCTCGCCGAGATGCCCCGGTCGGCCGTCATCTGCCGCTGCAACACCGTGACGAAGGGTGCCATCGTCGACGCGTTCCGCAGCGGCGCCGACACCTTGCCGGCTCTCGCCGAGACCACCCGCGCCACCACCGGGTGCGGGTCTGTCTCTTATACACATCTGACGCTGCCGACGACGGA
>NZ_JBNDHY010000294.1:0-1524 GCF_056755315.1 Monashia sp. HAY1-2A | reverse complement strand
CTTCTCGCGTGGCTACCTCCTCGACGTCGGCGAGCCGGCCGGCTACCTGAGCTCGGACTACGGCTGCAAGGGCAGCTTCAACATCGCCCACTACTGCAACCCGCAGACCGACGCCATGATCCAGAAGGTCGCCGAGACGCCCGACCCCGAGGCCCGGCACGAGCTCTACGCCAAGATCGCCGAGAAGCTGCAGGCCGATGCAGCCAGCGTGTTCCTCGTCCAGGAGTCCCTGACGACCGCCGTCTCGTCCAACGTCAAGGGCTTCAAGACCCACCCGCTGAACTTCTACGTGCTCACCGCGGACCTCAGCGTGGGCTGACCCGCATCGACGACGGGGGGACGGCTCGGTCCCCGGACGGCTCTGGCGGGCCGACCGTCCCCCCGGACACGACCCAGGAAGAGAGTGGACAATGAAGTTCACGCCGTACTGGCTTGACACCTCCCCCAAGGGACCGGACCGGTCGACGACGGACGTGGGCGGCCACGTCGACGTCGCCGTGGTCGGGGCCGGGCTGACCGGCCTGTCCTCGGCCCTGCACCTGGCCCGCAAGGGCGCCACGGTCGCCGTCTTCGAACGAGAGACCGTCGCGTTCGGCGCCTCCGGGCGCAACGGCGGGATGGCGACCACCGGGCTGTCGATCGGGTTCCGGGACGCCATCTCCCGTTACGGGTTCCCGACGGCGAGCACGCTGTTCCTCGCCTACAACGACGCGATCGACACCGTCGAGAAGCTCGTCGGCGAGGAAGGCATCGACTGCGACTTCGCCCGGACCGGGAAGCTGAACCTGGCAGCGAAGCCGGCCCACTACGAGGGGTTGCGCAAGACCCACGAGGTCCTGGCCGAGCGGTTGGGCTACGAGACGCAGATGGTGCCCGGACACGAGATCCGTTCCGAGATCGCCAGCGACTACTACCACGGTGCGATGGTCGACCCGAAGGGCGCCGGCCTGCACGTCGGCAAGTTCACCCGCGGGCTGGCGGAGTCTGCGGCCCGCCTCGGCGTGCAGATCCACGAGAAGGCGCCGGTCGACGAGGTGGTCCGCCGGAGCGGCACCCAGCACACGGTCGTCACTCCACGCGGCAGCGTGACCGCCGACCAGGTGCTGGTCGCCACCAGCGGCTACACCGGACGCCCGTTCCGGTGGATGCAGCTGCGGATCGCGCCGGTCGGCAGCTTCATCATCGTCACCGAGCCACTCGGCAAGGAGGTCTGTGACCAGCTGCTGCCGAACCGGCGGATGGCCTCGGACTCCAAGAACCTGCTCTACTACTTCCGGATCACGCCCGACCACCGTCTGCTGTTCGGCGGCCGCGCCCGGTTCGCGATGTCGAGCCCGCAGTCGGACGAGAAGAGCGGCCGAATCCTGCAGAAGGCGATGGTCTCGGTGTTCCCGCAGCTCGCCGACGCGCGGGTCGACTACTGCTGGGGTGGCCTCGTCGACATGAGCCTGGACCGCATGGTCCACGCCGGCGAGCACGACGGGCTCTTCTACTCCCTCGGCTACTCCGGCCACGGTGTGCAGA
>NZ_JBNDHY010000293.1:0-1538 GCF_056755315.1 Monashia sp. HAY1-2A | reverse complement strand
GGGCGAGGACGACCTCGAGGACCCGCTCCATCGCCCCGACGACCTGGGCCGAGCGCGCCAGTGCCCCGCGGTGGTGGAACTGCTCGCCGATCTCGTGGGCCACGACGATGCCGTCCTCGAGGTCGAGCAGGTCGAACTCGACGGTGTCGCTGGGCTCGCCTGCGAGGTTGCGCCCCTCCTCCAGGCCGACGCGGTCGAGGGGCACGTCGGCCACGCGCCACTCGTCGCGGTCCTCCCACAGCGCCACGATGCGCGACGCGTCGCGGGCCCACGTCACGTTGAGGGCGACGCCGGAGGGGTCCGGACGGCACACCGTGCGGAGGCCGCCGTCGTTGCCGAGGCCCGCCGCCTCGAGCAGCCACCCGCCGAGGACGTCGTGCTCGGCGATCGGGACCGGGGCGCCCGCGGCCGCGGAGAGTCCGAGGAGGGCGGCGGCCTCGAGCCAGCCGGCGCCGCTGCCGCCCGAGGCCTCGCTGCCCGTCAGACGCGTCAGACCGAGGTCCTCGAGGCGCGCCCAGAGGTCGCGGTCGAGGTCCACGGTGGCGCCGGGGGTCGGACGCGTCGCGCGGTAGTCGTCGAAGAGCTCCGTGAGCATCGCGACGAGGTCGGGGTCGGCGGTGGCCGGTGCGGCCAGGTGCCCGAACCCCGCAGGGAGGTCGCGGCCCGCGCGGGAGTCGGCCATCAGCGCAACCCCAGCCCGCGCGCGACGACGCCGCGCAGGATCTCGTTCGTGCCCCCGCGCAGCGTGAAGCCGGGCCGCTGGAGGATCGCCGCGTGCAGGAGCGTGTAGAGCTCCTCGTCCTCGACCCAGCCGGTGGCGGTGAGCAGGTCGACGAAGTCGGCGATGTCGCCCTCGGTCGTCGTGCCGAGCAGCTTGACGAGGGCGGCCGGGACGTCGGCCGGCTCGTGGGCCTCGAGAGCCGTCGACACGGAGAAGGACAGGTGGTGCAGCCCGGCGACGCGCGCGACGTGCCGGCCCAGGCCCGCGTCGGCCGGGAGGCGTCCGTCGTCCATGGCCTGGGCGGCAGCCGCGAGCAGCTGGAAGGTGGACAGGACCCGCTCGGGCCCGCTGCGCTCGTAGGCCAGCTCGGAGGTGACCTGCCGCCAGCCGTCGCCCACGGCGCCGAGGACCCGGTCGTCGGGCACGAGGACGCCGTCGAGGTGGACCTCGTTGAAGTGGTGGTCGCCGCCCATGGAGACGATCGGGCGGATGTGGACGGCCGGGTCGTGCAGGTCGACGATGAGCTGACTCAGACCGGCGTGCCGGTGCTCGGGGTCGGGCGGCGACGTGCGGCACAGCGCGAAGAACGCGTCCGCCTGGTGGGCTCCCGAGGTCCACACCTTCGTGCCGGTGACGCGCCAGCCGCCCTCGACCCGCTCGGCCCGGGTGCGCACGCTCGCGAGGTCGGACCCGGAGTCGGGCTCGCTCATGCCGATGCCGAAGACGACCTCGCCCCTGCTGATCCGCGGCAGGAACGCGCGCTTCTGCTCCTCGGTGCCGTAGCGCAGCAGCGAGGGCCCGATCTGCCGCTCGGCGA
>NZ_JBNDHY010000292.1:0-1550 GCF_056755315.1 Monashia sp. HAY1-2A | reverse complement strand
GTCTAGGTTCGTCTCGAGCGCATGACCCTGCGCCTGCTCGAGTTCGCCCGACCGCCGTGTGTCCGCGGTCCTGCACCATCTCGGTCCCGAGTGGTGCCAAGGATCGGAGACACCTCCATGTCGATGCCCACGTCCCCCGTCCGTCGACCTGGCCCCCGCGTCGGTGGGGCTCGTCGATGAGCACGCAGACCGCCCCGGTGGGCGAGCCCTCGCTCGAGCCTGCCGCCTGGCCGGTGGCCAGCGCGGCCGCGCGCCTGCGCGAGACTGTCGGCGCGGTGCGCGACGTGCTTCGCGTCAGGGGCATCGCGCTCGTGCTGCTCGACGAGGAGGACCGGGCGCGTGAGGTGACCGCCATCGGTGACGACGCCTCGCGGCTCGTCGAGGCGGAGTGGCGGCTCGGCGTCGGTCCCGCCGTCGACGTCGTCGCCGAGGGGGCGCCGGTCACCGTCGTCGACCTCCAGGACGAGCCGCGGTACGTCGGGCTGGGCTGCCGTGAGACGGTCCCGGCCGCCCGGGCGGTGCTCTCCGTGCCCGTGCGCCTGCCGGGCGGGGGGCCGTACGACGTCATGGGCACCCTCGACCTCGTGCACGACCGGCCCCACACGTGGTCGACCGTCGAGGTCGGGACCGCCGAGGCCTTCGCCGGTGCCGTCGCCGCCCTCCTGCAGTTCACGGCGTGCGTCGGCCACGCCGGCGCCGACGACCGGGGTGGCTCTGGGGGTCGCGGGTGAGCGCCGGAGTCAACCCGGCGGCCCTCGCCGCCAGCCTGCGTCGCCTCGACCGGCGGGGCGACACCATCTCGCTGCGACCCTCGCTCCAGCGGGTCATCGAGGCATGCGACCAGCTGTTCGACGTCGACGGGAGCGGCCTCATGCTCACCGACGAGCACGGCGACCTCCACTACACCGCGGCGTCCGACGGACCGGGGAGGCTGCTCGAGCAGGCGCAGATCGAGACCGGGCAGGGGCCGTGCATCGACACCTTCAGCCAGGACATGGCGGTGGAGACGCAGGACGTCAGGGCCGACGAGCGGTGGCCCGACCTCGGGCCACGGCTCGAGGGACTCGGCGTCGCGGCGGTGCTCGGTGTTCCGGTGCACCTGGCCGGCGTCTGTGTCGGCAGCCTCAACCTGTACAAGGCCCGCCCGGTGGCGTGGGACCTGGCCATGCAGTCGGCCCTCGAGAAGTTCGCCGGGGTGGCCGAGACGATGATGTCGGCCGCTGTCGCGGCGGACCATGCCGGCGAGCTCGCCAGCCAGCTGTCCTACGCCCTGGAGTACCGGGCCCCGATCGAGCGGGGGGTCGGCTACCTCATGGGCCGTGACGGACTCTCCCAGGCGGACGCCTTCCAGGTCCTGCGCTCGGCGGCCCGCAGCAGCCGGCGCAAGATCGGCGAGGTCGCCGCGCAGCTGTTGGACACCGGGCGGCTACCCGGGGAGGACCTGCCATGAGCGACGAGGGCACCATCATGACCGGGGACGGCGAGGCCGTGGTCGGCGACCGTCCCCCGGCACCTGTCTCTTATACACATCTGACGCTGCCGACGACGGA
>NZ_JBNDHY010000291.1:0-1611 GCF_056755315.1 Monashia sp. HAY1-2A | reverse complement strand
TTAATGGGCGAACAGCCCAACCCTTGGGACCTACTCCAGCCCCAGGATGCGACGAGCCGACATCGAGGTGCCAAACCATGCCGTCGATATGGACTCTTGGGCAAGATCAGCCTGTTATCCCCGGGGTACCTTTTATCCGTTGAGCGACGGCGCTTCCACAAGCCACCGCCGGATCACTAGTCCCGACTTTCGTCCCTGCTCGACATGCCTGTCTCACAGTCAAGCTCCCTTGTGCACTTACACTCGACACCTGATTGCCAACCAGGCTGAGGGAACCTTTGGGCGCCTCCGTTACCTTTTAGGAGGCAACCGCCCCAGTTAAACTACCCACCAGGCACTGTCCCTGATCCGGATCACGGACCGAGGTTAGATATCCAGAACGACCAGAGTGGTATTTCAACGTTGACTCCACCGGCACTGACGTGCCCGCTTCACAGTCTCCCACCTATCCTACACAAGCCGTACCGAACACCAATACCAAGCTGTAGTAAAGGTCCCGGGGTCTTTCCGTCCTGCTGCGCGTAACGAGCATCTTTACTCGTAGTGCAATTTCGCCGAGTTCGTGGTTGAGACAGTGGAGAAGTCGTTACGCCATTCGTGCAGGTCGGAACTTACCCGACAAGGAATTTCGCTACCTTAGGATGGTTATAGTTACCACCGCCGTTTACTGGCGCTTAAGTTCTCAGCGTCGCACTCGCGTGCTAACCGGTCCCCTTAACGTTCCAGCACCGGGCAGGCGTCAGTCCGTATACATCGTCTTGCGACTTGGCACGGACCTGTGTTTTTAGTAAACAGTCGCTTCTCCCTGGTCTCTGCGGCCGATCACGCTCGGGAAGCAAGTTCCGTCACGATCAGGGCCCCCCTTCTCCCGAAGTTACGGGGGTATTTTGCCGAATTCCTTAACCACGATTCACTCGATCGCCTTGGTATTCTCTACCTAACCACCTGAGTCGGTTTGGGGTACGGGCGGCTCGAACCTCGCTAGAAGTTTTTCTCGGCAGCATAGGATCACCCTCTTCCCGCATTCGCGGTCACTATCAGGTCTCAGGCTCACAACTCAATGCGGCGGTCCGGATTTGCCTGGACCGCGCCCTACACCCTTGGACGTGGACAACCATCGCCACGCGGAGGCTACCTTCCTGCGTCACTCCATCGCTTGACTACTACCCGCTCGGGCCGTGCGCTCCACACACCCGATGAGACCGAAGTCTCGGTGGGCGTGCTTCAGGCACTTAGCATCACGGGGGTCATCAGGGGCGGTTCTTCGCCGGTTCCGGAATATCAACCGGATGTCCATCGACTACGCCTGTCGGCCTCGCCTTAGGTCCCGACTTACCCAGGGCAGATTAGCTTGACCCTGGAACCCTTGGTTATTCGGCGGACGGGTTTCTCGCCCGTCATTCGCTACTCATGCCTGCATTCTCACTCGTGTAGCCTCCACGGCTGGATCACTCCGCCGCTTCCCTGGCAACACGACGCTCCCCTACCCATCAACACGCCTGGACACCGGTCCCGCAGGAGCCGGTGCCGAGCAGTATGTCAATGCCACAGCTTCGGTGGTGTGCTTGAGCCCCGCTACATTGTCGGCGCGGAATCACTTGACCAGTGAGC
>NZ_JBNDHY010000290.1:0-1635 GCF_056755315.1 Monashia sp. HAY1-2A | reverse complement strand
CATCGGCACCGAGAACATCCAACCGGTCGGGGCGAGCTTCCCGCGCCTGGCCAAGGTCACGGTGCGCTTCGGCGAGCCGATCGGCGTCGAGGAGTACCAGGGCATGCCCGCCGGGAAGGCCCGGCGCCTGCTGACCGACCGCGTCATGGAGGCCATCGCGGCGCTCTCCGGTCAGGAGCGGGTCGACGCCTACAACGAGGTCCCGGGCGGCGCGCCCGCGGTCTGATCGTCATGCAGGTGCTGTAGTCGCGCTACAGCAGGTGCCCGTTGCAGATGCGACGCAGTCGCATCTAGCGTGGCCCCGTGACCGCACGGACCCCGACGCCGACCTCGACGCCTACCTCGACGCCGACCTCGACGCCGGAGCCGACGCCGACCTCGACCGCCCGCCCACTGCGCGCCCGCCTCGCGGCGCACTTGGGCCCGCAGGAGCGCCGGAGCCTCTCCGGGATGGCCGCGGTGGTGGCCCTGCTGCACGTCGTCGGCTGGGGGCTGCTCGTCCTCGTCGTCGCCCCGGCCGAGTACCGCGTCGCGGGCCAGCTGTTCGGCATCGGCCTCGGCGTCACGGCGTACACCCTCGGCATGCGGCACGCCTTCGACGTCGACCACATCGCCGCCATCGACAACACGACCCGCAAGCTCCTGGCCGAGGGACAGCGCCCGATGAGCGTCGGCTTCTGGTTCAGCCTCGGGCACTCCTCGGTCGTCTTCGTCATGGTCATGCTCCTCGCCGCCGGCATCCGGGCCCTGGCCGGCGCCCTGACCGACGACGGTTCGACGCTCCAGCAGGTGACCGGCGTCTGGGGCACCACCGTGTCGGGGACCTTCCTCGTCCTCATCGGCCTCGTCAACCTCGCCGCGCTCGTCGGGATCCTCAAGGTCTTCCGCCGGATGCGGGCCGGGCAGTACGACGAGGCGGAGCTCGAGCGGCAGCTGGACCGGCGCGGTCTGCTCAACCGCGTCCTCGGTCGCGTGACCCGCGCGGTGACCAAGCCGTGGCACATGTACCCGGTCGGCCTCCTCTTCGGGCTGGGCTTCGACACCGTCACCGAGGTGGGCCTGCTCGTCATCGCCGGCGGAGCGGCGGCGGCGGCCCTGCCGTGGTACGCCGTGCTCGTGCTGCCGGTGCTCTTCGCGGCCGGCATGTCGCTGCTCGACTCGATCGACGGCTCGTTCATGAACGTCGCCTACGGCTGGGCCTTCAGCCGCCCGGTCCGCAAGATCTACTACAACATCACCGTCACGGCGCTGTCGGTCGCGGTCGCCCTCGTCATCGGCGTCATCGAGCTCGTCGGTCTGCTCGCGGACAAGCTCGGCGTCACCGGCGGTCCGCTCGCCTGGGTGGCCGCCATCGACCTCGGCGACGTCGGGTTCTGGATCGTCGGCCTCTTCGTCGTCACGTGGCTCGTCGCCGTGCTCGTGTGGCGGTACGGCCGCATCGAGGAGCGGTGGGAGGCCACGCTCGCCGACTGACCGGCGTCACGCGTCGCCCGCCCCCAAAGTCCACCGTGGCGCGGTTCGGCCCGGGTGGGCGGCACGGACCGCGCGCGGGCTTAGGGTTGCGGTGTGTACGAAGGCGCAGTGCAGGACCTCATCGACGAGCTCGGACGCTTGCCCGGCGTCGGTCCCAAGAGC
>NZ_JBNDHY010000289.1:0-1712 GCF_056755315.1 Monashia sp. HAY1-2A | reverse complement strand
GTGTACGGCCGCGCCGTCCAGCTCTCGAGGGCGTGGCAGAGGATGTCCATGCCGGCGCTCGCCGTGACGCCGGCCGGCTGGGTCACGGTCAGTCGGGGGTCCACCACCGCGAGCACGGGCCGCAGCCGGACGTGGCTCGAGGACGCAGATCGTCGTGCTCTCGGCCCCGGTGCCGGTCGTCGTGGGCACAGCCACGAGGGGCGCGAGCGGCCGCGACGGGGCCCGGCCCGCACCGACGGGCAGGTTGACGTAGTCCATGAGGTCCCCGCCGTCGGTGAGCAGCAGGTCGACCGCCTTGGCGGTGTCGATCGCCGAGCCGCCACCGACCGCGACGAACGCGTCGAAGGGACCCTCGACCCGGGCGCGCTCGGCGGCGGCGACGAGGCTGGCGTCGGTCGGCTCGACATGGGCCGAGTCGTGGACGACGACCTCCGCACCCGCGGACCGGATGCCGTCGGCGACCCGGTCGGGAGCGCCCGTGGCGAGGACGCCGGGGTCGGTGACGACGAGGACCCGGCGGGCGCCGAGGGCGACGACGTCGTGCCCGACCTCGTCCGCCGATCCGGGGCCGAACTTCAGCGTCGGGGCGCCGTAGGTGAAGACGGTCTCCGGGGTCGTCGGCGTCCACGTCATGTCGTCCACCCTAGGCTGGCGGACATGGCTGCCGACCGCACGATCCTCGTCGTCGGGGCAGGGCAGGCGGGCATCTCGCTCGTCACGGCGCTGCGCGAGCTCGGGGACGACTCCCCCGTCGTCCTCGTCGGTGAGGAGCCCGAGCCACCGTACGAGCGCCCACCCCTGTCGAAGACCTACCTGCGCGGCGAGCACGACCGGGCCTCGCTGGTCTTCCGTCCCGCCTCGTGGTTCGCGGAGCACGGCGTGGAGCTGCTGACCGGCGAGCGGGTCGTGGACCTCTCCCGGAACGGCGACGAGATCGCGGGCACCGCCCGCACCGACACAGGTCGCGAGATCGTCTGGGACCGCCTGGCGCTGACGACCGGGGCCGTCAACCGGACCCTCCCGGTCGAGGGCGCCGACCTCGACCGCGTCCTGGCGCTGCGCAGCCTCGCCGATGCCGACGCGCTCGTTCCCGCGGTCCGGGCCGCCCGGTCGGTGGTCGTCGTCGGCGGCGGCTTCATCGGGCTGGAGGTGGCGGCGAGCGCCCGGGCCCTCGGCGCGGACGTCACGGTCGTCGAGGTCGCCGACCGCCTGCTGTCGCGCGCGGTGACCCCCGAGCTGTCGGCCTTCTACCTCGAGGGCCACCGACGCCGCGGCACCCGGGTCCTCCTCGGGGCACGGGCGATGCGGATCCACGGCACCGCCGGTCGCGCCGAGGCGGTCGTGCTGGCCGACGGCACCGAGCTCGAGGCGGACCTCGTCGTCGTCGGCACGGGCGTCGAGCCACGGACCGACCTCGCCCGCCGGCTCGGCCTGGAGGTCGAGCCGCGCGGCATCGTCGTCGACCGGTTCGCCCGCGCGTCCGACGGTCGCACCGTCGCCGCCGGTGACTGCACCGTCGGCCCGAACCCCTTCTCCCGCGGGCGCGCCGGCCCGACCCGGCTGGAGAGCGTGCCGCACGCGACCGACCAGGCCCGGGCCGCCGCCGCGACGCTGTCCGGCCGGCCCGAGCCCTATGACAGCGTGCCGTGGTTCTGGAGCGACCAGGCCGACCTGCGCCTCCAGATCGCGGGCCTGCCGCACGGTGCCGACAC
>NZ_JBNDHY010000288.1:0-1686 GCF_056755315.1 Monashia sp. HAY1-2A | reverse complement strand
TCCGTCGTCGGCAGCGTCAGATGTGTATAAGAGACAGGCCGGGCACCGGTCGTCGTGCCCGACCTCGGCCCGGCCGTCGTCATGGACCAGCTGGCGGTCATGGTGTGGGACGCGTCCGCCGCGGGGGTCGACGCGGGTCTGCACGAACGCCTCGCCACCCTCCGACGCTCCCTCTGAGCAGCCGAGGGAGCGGCGTCGGGGAGCGTCAGCTGAGCCGCTCGAAGATGACGGCCATGCCCTGGCCGCCGCCGACGCACATCGTCTCGAGGCCGAACTGCTCGTCACGCTCGCGGAGCGCGTTGATGATCGTGCCCGTGATCCGCGCTCCGGTGGCGCCGAACGGGTGACCGATGGCGATGGCACCCCCGTTGACGTTGAGCTTGTCGTAGTCCATCCCGATCTGGTCGGCCGAGCCGATGACCTGCGCGGCGAAGGCCTCGTTGATCTCGTAGAGGTCCATGTCGCCGATCGACATGCCGGCGCGCTTGAGGGCCAGGTTGCTCGCCTCGACCGGGCCGAGGCCCATGATCTCCGGCGACAGGCCCGTGGCGGCGGTCGACACGACCCGGGCGAGCGGCTCGAGGCCGAGCTCCTTGGCCTTGGTGTCGCTCATGACGACGAGGGCTGCGGCGCCGTCGTTGAGCGGGCAGCAGTTACCGGCCGTCACGGTGCCCTGCTGGCGGAAGACCGGGTTGAGCGCCTGGACGGCCTCGAGCGTCACGCCGGCGCGCGGGCCGTCGTCCTTGCCCACGACGGTCCCGTCGGGCGTCGTGACGGGCGTGATCTCCCAGTCGAAGAAGCCGCGACCGATGGCGGCCTCCGCGCGGTTCTGCGACGTGACCCCCCACTCGTCCTGGCGCTGACGGCTGATGCCGTAGGCCGTTGCGACGTTCTCCGCGGTCTGGCCCATGGCGATGTAGATGTCGGGCAGGGCCCCGTGCTCGCGCGGGTCGGTCCAGGTCTCGTTGGTCTCGGCGATCCGCTGCGTACGGGCCTGCGCCTCGGCGAACCGGGGGTTCTGGGCATCCGCCTTGGCGCCGCCGGCGCCGGCCCAGTCGGTGTACTGCGAGACGCACTCGACGCCCGCCGAGACGAAGACGTCGCCCTCACCGGCCTTGATGGCGTGGAAGGCCATCCGGGTCGTCTGGGCCGAGGACGCGCAGAAGCGGTTGACCGTCGCGGCCGGCGTGGTGTCGAGGCCGAGGAGGGTGGCGACGACCCTGGCCATGTTCGACCCGTGCTTGCCGGAGGGTTCGGCGCACCCGAGGTAGAGGTCCTCGACGAGCGTCCTGTCGAGGGCGGGGACCTTGTCGAGCGCCGCCTGGATGACGGTGGCCGCGAGGTCGTCGGGGCGCACCTCCCGGAGCGAGCCCTTGAAGGCCCGGCCGAACGGTGAACGGGCGGTCGAGACGATGACGGCTTCGGTCACGGGGCTACTCCTGGACGACGTCGGCGGCCCGGGCGGTGGCGCGCGGGCGACTAAGCGCTTGCTCAGTCCCTCGATGGTAGGACGTTCGGGCGAGCGCTGACAGTGCCGGCTCCATGACGTGCGTCTCGTCGGGGCCACCCGCCGGCGTCGGTCCCGCTACGTCCCGCCCGAGGGCGAGGACTAGTTGTACTGACCCGACAGGTTGGTTAAGCGGGTGATGGGTGGCTTGTTCCCGCAGGCGGTGTGGGGTCGGTGGT
>NZ_JBNDHY010000287.1:0-1745 GCF_056755315.1 Monashia sp. HAY1-2A | reverse complement strand
GCACCACGACACGGTCTCCATGCCGTACTCGAAGCTCAAGAAGAACATCGCCGAGATCCTCCAGACCGAGGGCTACATCGCCTCGTGGAAGATCGAGGAGGCCGAGGTCGGCCAGACGCTGACCATCGACCTCAAGTACGGCCCGAACCGCGAGCGCTCCATCGCCGGCGTGCGTCGCGTCTCGAAGCCGGGTCTGCGCGTCTACGCCAAGTCGACGAACCTGCCCAAGGTTCTCGGCGGCCTCGGCGTCGCGATCCTGTCGACCTCGAGCGGCCTCCTGACCGACAAGCAGGCACACGAGAAGGGCGTGGGTGGGGAAGTCCTCGCCTACGTCTGGTAAGGAGACGCTGACATGTCGCGAATCGGACGACTCCCCGTCTCCATCCCCTCGGGTGTGGACGTCAAGGTCGACGGCCAGGACGTCACGGTCAAGGGCCCCAAGGGCGAGCTCTCGCTGACCGTCGTCACCCCGATCACCGTCGAGGTCGCCGAGGGCAACCTCGAGGTCAAGCGCCCCGACGACGAGCGTGACTCCCGGGCCCGCCACGGCCTGACCCGCTCGCTCATCAACAACATGGTGCTCGGTGTCACCGAGGGCTACGAGAAGAAGATGGAGATCCACGGCACGGGCTACCGTGTCGCCGCGAAGGGCTCGGACCTCGAGTTCTCGCTCGGATACTCGCACCCGATCCTCATCCAGGCTCCCGCCGGCATCAGCTTCGCCGTCGAGAACCCGACCCGCTTCTCGGTGCAGGGCATCGACAAGCAGCTCGTCGGTGAGGTCGCGGCCAACATCCGCAAGCTGCGCAAGCCCGACCCGTACAAGGGCAAGGGCGTTCGCTACGCGGGCGAGCAGATCCGTCGCAAGGTTGGAAAGGCCGGTAAGTAAGCCATGGCAATGATCATCAAGCGCGGCAAGTCCAAGGCTGCCGCCCGCATCCGTCGCCAGGTGCGCGGTCGCAAGAAGATCGCCGGCACCGCGGCCCGTCCCCGCCTCGTCGTCTCGCGCTCGAGCCGTCACCTCTTCGTGCAGGTCGTCGACGACACGGTCGGCAAGACCGTCGCCTACGCCTCGACGATGGAGGCCGACCTGCGATCGTTCGACGGTGACAAGACGGCCAAGGCCAAGCGGGTCGGCGAGCTCGTCGCCGCCCGCGCCAAGGACGCCGGCGTCGACTCCGTCGTGTTCGACCGTGGGGGCAACAAGTACCACGGCCGCGTCGCGGCGATCGCCGAGGGCGCCCGCGAGGGAGGCCTGTCGCTGTGAGCAACTTCGTGAACGCAATTGTCGAGATGAGGAACATCTGATGCCCGGACAGCAGCGTCGAGGCACCGGCCCCGCCGGTGGCGGCGAGCGCGGCGAGCGCGGCGAGCGTCAGGACCGCCGCGGCGGCCGTGACAGCCGCGAGAGCCGCGAGCAGAACCAGTACGTCGAGCGCGTGGTGACCATCAACCGCGTCGCGAAGGTCGTCAAGGGTGGTCGTCGCTTCAGCTTCACGGCGCTCGTCGTCGTCGGTGACGGTGACGGCACCGTGGGCGTCGGCTACGGCAAGGCCAAGGAGGTCCCCGCCGCGATCGCCAAGGGCGTCGAGGAGGCCAAGAAGGGCTTCTTCAAGGTCCCGCGGATCCAGGGCACCATCCCGCACCCCGTCCAGGGCGAGGCCGCGGCCGGTGTCGTCATGCTCCGTCCGGCCGCCCCTGGTACCGGTGTCATCGCCGGTGGCCCGGTGCGTGCGGTCCTGGAG
>NZ_JBNDHY010000286.1:0-1746 GCF_056755315.1 Monashia sp. HAY1-2A | reverse complement strand
TCCGTCGTCGGCAGCGTCAGATGTGTATAAGAGACAGATCGGGGACCGCCCGTGTCTGGGTGGCCGCAGGGTTGCGCGTCCGGCAATGGGAAGCTGCGGACCTGCGTGCACCATCCTCGTTCATGCTCTCGATGGACTACCGCTATCCCGAAGGCGCAACGCCGGCCACACGACGCAGGGTCGATGAAGCTGAGCTCTCGAGGATCGCGCGGTTGTCCGAGGACCTCGCGATGTGGATGCGGTCCGCTCGTTGAGCTCCATGGCACAGCACCCGTGGACGCATACTCATGAGGGAATACGATTGGCCTGCAAGACTTTTCGTCGAATCAAACCTTGACTTCCCGTTCGAACTGGTGTTCGATAGGGAGATGAGGGGTCAAGGGACGCGCAGTGCTGACGCGCTGGTCGAGGAGGCCGAGGCGCTCGCCGACGTGGCGTCGCTCGTCGAGGCCTACCCCATGCGAACGCGTCGCGGCGTCCCGGTGCGGCAGCGGTCGCTCTCCCTGCTCGAGCGGTCCCTGAGGCGCAACGCCGCTCGGCACGTCCTCAACCAGCTGATGCCCGATCTCGTCGCCGAGCTCCTCGACGCCGCCGCCGACGACCTCGACGACTCCCCTGACCGCGGCCCCGAGGCCCACGCCGATGCCGAGCTTCGGCTCGTCGAGGCCGTCGAGTCCTGCAAGGCCGCCCTGGACGCGGCAGGCTTGGAGGCGCTCGCTCGGCTCCGGTCGTGCATCGAGTCGGCCGAGCTGGGGCGCGTCGCCGGCACCGGCGGCACCCGGCCGTCCGGATGGCTCGACGCTGACGAGCTCACCGTCCTGGAAGTCACCACGGCCACGGGGCTCGGACCGCAGGAGGTGCACGACAGGCTGGGCCTCGCGACGGCCCGCTCCAGCGCCGCTGCAGAGCTGCGCGACCGGCTCCGGTCAGGCGCGGTCAGCCTTCATCGGGCTCGTGTCCTGCACGCCGAGGTCCGCCATCTCGAGGACGCCGCGGCGGTTGGCGTCGTGGACTCGACGCTGCGTCCCAAGGACGGTGCGCCGCCGTCCCCGACCCTGTTCCGCCAGCGCCTCACGCGCGCCTGCGTCGCGGCCGACCGCGACGCAGCCCGACGCCGTCGGGACGCCCGCCGGCGACGCGGTGCGTTCGCCCGCATCGATGCCGACGGGCTCGGGGTCCTCACCGTGACCAACGACGCGGACAAGATCGTGGCCGCGATGGAGCGCGCCGATGCTCTTGCACGAGCCGCACGGCAGGCCGGCGACCGGCGCAGCCTCGACGTCCTGCGCGCCGACGCCATCACCGACCTGCTCGTGCTCGGGTCGATACCGGCGAACAGCGGGGCGGCCGATGGCGTGTCAGTCCGCGAAGGCCCGGGCGACGCCGCCTGGAGGACGCTCCTGGGGCGTCGCCCGTCAGCCTCGGTCACGCTCGTCGTCCCGCTGCCCGTGGCGCTCGGCCACGTCGACGCCCCGTGCGAGGTGCCCGGTCATGGCTGGGTGGGCCCCGAACAGGCACGGCGGATGATGCTGCACCCCGCGTCGCGCTGGCGGATGCTGGCGGTGGACCCGAGCACGGGCGCTGCCACCGCTGTCGGGACCACCGCCTACCGGCCGACGGCATCGATGCGTGCGGTCGTCGAGGCCGTCGACGGCACCTGCCGTGGGCCCGGATGCACCGTCCCGGCCGCTCGCTGCGACCTCGACCACGACATCCCCTGGCCGCACGGCCCGACGGAGGTCACCA
>NZ_JBNDHY010000285.1:0-1834 GCF_056755315.1 Monashia sp. HAY1-2A | reverse complement strand
CCCTACATCTACCAGGGTGAGGAACTGGGCATGACCAACATGCCGGTGATGTCCATAGACTCGTTCCGAGACGTCGACTCGATCAACTTCTACGCGAGTGCGATCAACGAGCGAGGAATGACTTCGGATGAAGCGCTGCAAGTCCTTCGTCACAAGAGCCGGGACCACGCCAGGACGCCGATGCAGTGGACTTCAGGTCGGCACGCTGGTTTCACCGACGGCAAGCCTTGGTTACCCGTCAACCCCAACTACGTCTGGCTGAACGCCGAGGCGCAGAAGCGGGGGCCTAGATCCGTGTACCACTTCTATCGCGCGCTCATTCGTCTGCGCCACACCGAGGATGCGCTGATCAACGGCACCTTCACGATGCTCCTAGATGATCACCGGTCGCTCTACTGTTTCGAACGGCGACTAGGTTCCCGTCGAATACGAGTCGTAGCAAACCTCAGCAGCGAGAAGGCGGAGGTCGGTGAGCTCTCGGCGTGGGAGACGTGCCCCCTTCTATCGAACTACTCTGACACCGAGGCCGGGTGGCTCCGGCCATGGGAGGTCAAGGTGCTTCGCATTGAACACTAGATCAGGCGATGCACGGCCTGTCGTCCAAGCGCACGCCGCGATGCAGGAGAGCAGTGTGCGCCGAGCCCCCGTACAGAGAATGGCTGAGGTGTTCCGTCCGGCCTACCACTACACGGCCGAGAAGAACATGATCAACGACCCAAACGGTCTGGTGTACTTCAACGGGGTTTTTCATCTCTTCCATCAGTACAACCAACACGAGGTCGTTCATTGGGGACATGCGGTGAGCAGCGACCTCGTGCATTGGGAGCATCTGCCGCCGGCGATCTATCCCGATGCCAATGGGCAGATCTACTCGGGAACCGCAGTCGTCGACGTCAGGAACACCAGCGGGCTCGGCGTCGACGGCGGCGACCCGCCATTTCTTGCCTTCTTCACTCACGCGGCCCACCAGGACGGGACCCAATCACAATCCGTAGCCTTTAGCAACGACCGTGGCCTCACCTGGACCATGTACGCCGAGAATCCGGTACTGCCGAACCCTGGCATACCTGATTTCCGCGACCCGAAGGTGCTGTGGCACGGGCCAAGCCAGAGGTGGGTCATGGTGGTCGTCGCCGGAGATCACGTTGAGTTCTTCCAATCTGAGAACCTCCTTGCCTGGACACCGACCTCGGCGTGGGGCAGCGAGAACGGATGCCACGACGGTGTTTGGGAGTGCCCGGACCTGTTTGAGCTTCCGGTCGATGACGGAAGCGGCACAAAGTGGGTGCTCTCTATCAGCATTGATCGTGGCGCCCCCGCTGGCGGATCAGGGATGCAGTACTTCGTAGGCGACTTCGATGGGCACTCGTTCCGCAGCGCCGACCCCCCAAGCGCAGTGCTATGGCAAAACTGGGGCAAGGACTACTACGCGGGGATCACATGGGAGAACGTGCCGAGCGCCGACGGCAGGCGGTTGATGATCTCTTGGGCCGACAACTGGCTCTATAGGTTTGATCTGCCCACCACTCCCTTCAACGGCCAACTCACCCTTGTTCGTGAGTTGAGTCTTGCATCGACGCCTGAAGGACCAAGGCTGCGCGTTCGACCAGCCGCCGAGGTCGAGCAGCTGCGCGGCCCACGGATGCAATGGCCGGCGGTTGTCGTGGACAGCCATGACCAACCCCGGGCGTTCAACGTGGGTTCGAGTTATGAGGTCGAGGCGACATTCGATCTTGCGCGGTCTACGGCGAAGGAGTTCGGCCTGCGAATCCGGGTAGGCGACGGAGAGCAGACGCTGGTCGGGTATGAACCCTCTCGTGGCGCGGTGTATGTC
>NZ_JBNDHY010000284.1:0-1880 GCF_056755315.1 Monashia sp. HAY1-2A | reverse complement strand
GTCTAGCAGACGCGTCCCACACATCGCACCGGGCGGGGCGTGCCGCGGGCCACACCGGGACAAAGGGTGTGTAATGGACACTCCCCTGATCTCCGCACGGACGCAGTCACCCACTGGAACGACCGAAGGACGACTCATGGCTGGATCCCTCCGGCGCGGTGGCGGCCTGGCTGCCGCGGCCCTCGTCACCACCCTCGCTCTCGCCGCCACGGCACCGGCCGCCTCCGGTGCGACGCCCGAACGTCCGGAGCGGCCCCCGGCTGCGGCACCGTCCGTCGCCACCGCGTCGACGCCACGCTCCGGGTCGCTCGGTCGGGGCCCCTCCCTCGCTGCCCTCGCCGTCGCCGCGACCACCGACCCGATCCGCGCCACCGCCCGGCCCGTGACGGCGGCCGACGTCCGTTACACGTGGCGGTCGGGCTGCCCCGTGGGGCCCAGCCGGCTGCGCGTCGTCGAGATGAACTTCCGGGCCTACGACGGGACGATCCGCCGCGGCATGCTCATCGTCCGGTGGGACAAGGTCGGCCAGACCGCGGCCATCTTCCGCGCCGCCTACCTCGGCGGGTTCAAGATCCGCCGGATGGACAACCCGAACCGGTGGTACGGCAACGACGAGGAGATGATGAAGGCCGACAACACCTCGGCCTTCAACTGCCGCCGGGTCACGGGCAACAGCTCCCGGATGTCGCCGCACTCCTACGGCACGGCGATCGACGTCAACACGATGCACAACCCGTACAAGGCGGCCAACGGGGTCTGGTACCCGCCGAACGGGGTGCGCTGGATCAACCGCAACCTGCGCGACCCCGGGATGATCTGGGGCTCCTCGACCATCACGAGGCAGGTCATCTCGCGGGGCGGGATCTGGGGCGGCTACTGGTCGTACAAGGACTACCAGCACTTCGAGCTCGGCTGAGGGCGTGGGCTCCCCGGCCCTGTCGGACCTCTCTGGGACGGTGGGGCCATGGAGTCCTCCTCGCTGCTCACCGGCCTCGTGACCGGCCTCGTCGTCGGCCTCGTCGTCGGCGCGCTCGTCGCGTGGCTGGCGGTCCGTTCCTCGCTCGTGTCGCGCACCGCGGCCGCCGAGGCGGCGCGCGACGTCCTGCGCGAGCGCGTCGACGACCTCGAGGCCTCCCGGACCGAGGACGACGCCACGGCAGCGGTGCTCGCGCCGCTGCGCGAGACGATCGGCCGCGTCGAGCGGCAGGTCGGCGTCCTCGAGCGCGACCGCGCGCAGCAGTTCG
Source organism: Monashia sp. HAY1-2A (assembly GCF_056755315.1). Classification (NCBI taxonomy): domain Bacteria; kingdom Bacillati; phylum Actinomycetota; class Actinomycetes; order Micrococcales; family Intrasporangiaceae; genus Intrasporangium; species Monashia sp. HAY1-2A. Next base: position 636 of record NZ_JBNDHY010000284.1, on the reverse strand, counting down.
GCCAGCTCGGGGAGCGCCTCAGCGAGGTCAGCCGGTCCACCGAGTCGCTGCGCTCCGAGACCGCGACCCTTGCCGGCGCCCTCAACGCCTCGACCGTCCGCGGCGCCTGGGGCGAGGTGCAGCTGCGACGGGTCCTCGAGGTCTCCGGGCTGCTGGCCCGGTGCGACTTCGACGAGCAGGTGACGCGCGTCAGCCGGCACGGCGCCACCGTGCGCCCGGACGCCGTCATCAACCTGCCCGGTGGCCGGCACGTCGTCGTCGACAGCAAGGCCCCGATGGCCCACTTCCTCCAGGCGCACGGCGACACGGTGTCCGAGGTGGAACGCGGCGAGCTGCTCGCCGCCCACGCCACGGCCCTGCGTCGGCACGTCGAGGGCCTCGCCGCGAAGGCGTACTGGACCGCCTTCACCCGCTCCCCCGAGGTCGTCGTCTGCTTCGTGCCCGGCGAGGCGATCCTCGCCACCGCGCTCGCCGACGACCCGGGGCTCTACGAGCACGCGCTGACGCGCAAGGTCGTGCTCGCCTCCCCGGGCACGCTCTACGCCGTGCTGCGCACGGTCGGCGCCATCTGGCAGCAGGACGCCCTCGAGCAGAACGCCAGGGAGCTGCTCGCCCTCGGACAGGACCTCTACGCCC
>NZ_JBNDHY010000283.1:0-1880 GCF_056755315.1 Monashia sp. HAY1-2A | reverse complement strand
TCCGTCGTCGGCAGCGTCAGATGTGTATAAGAGACAGTCTCACGCGTGAGCCCACGCGATGACTCACGCGTGAGTGCCCAGCAGCGCGATGCGTCGCACGTCGAGTGGTCGCCGGCCAGGTGCAGCCGGCGACGCTCGTCACGTCGTCGGGCCAGCTCGCGACGCTCCTCGACGCGAGCCGCACTCTCCTGGTCGCGCCAGTCGACCTGCCAGCCGCGTTCGCTCTCGGTCCATACGCCGGCATGTACGAGCTCGGCCGCATCCTGGGCGGGCTCCTCCGAGTCGCCGATGCGAGCCAGAGCGCGTCTCGGGAGCCAGCCGTCGGTGAGCTGCTTGTTGCACCAGATGAGCGCCTCGATGTGCAGCATGCGGGCCGAGCGCGAGACCTCGAGCAGGTCCGCGCGGTCGGGGAAGTCGTCGCTGAGTCGCGTCCAGGTCATCCGCTGCCCGCCTTCACCGCCGGCGTGTGGTCGTTGAACTCGATGCGGCCGAGGATCCGGGCAGGGTGGAAGCCGCCGGGCGCGAGGGCGAGGCGACGCTGCGTGCGGAAGCTCCCGCATCCGGGCCGCAGGGCGTGGCAGGCCTCCCCCGTGGCCGCACCGCACCATGGGCATGGCCGGTCGATCGGGTGAGCACTGTCGTCGCCCATCAGCCTGCGTCCCGCGCGGGCGCGTCGGCCTCATATCGCGTCTCGATCCACGCGAGCACGTCGTCGCGCTTGTATGCGACCTTCTTGGGGCTGAGCCGGAAGGATCGCGGGCCGCACCCGACGTGTCTCCACCAGCGGAGCGTCCCGACCGGGACGTTGAGCAACGCCGCGGTTTGCGCGGTCGTGAGGATCTGTGGCGCGTCGGCCATGATCGATGCTCCTGTCGCTTGAGCGTGTCAATCTGTGCGAGAACAGAGTGAGTGATCGGTTTGGGTTGTGTCAACCGCAGCGCGCATGTAGCGTTTGTGCGCGTGGAGAGTGTTGGCAGCGCAGCAGAAGTGTTCGGCGACCGAGTGCGCGAGATCCGGAAGGCTCGCGGCTGGGCGCAGCGCGAGCTCGCGGCGCGGCTTGAGCAGTTCGGCGTGAGCCTCCATCAGACGATGGTGGCGAAGATCGAGAACGGCACCCGGCCTACGACCGTGCCGGAAATCTTCGCTCTCGCAAAGGTTTTCGCCGTTCCTTACCGCGCACTCCTCCCGAGCCTCGAGGAGGACCCTGTGCTCGCGGACCTGTGGCGAGCGCAGTGGCAACTCGACGAAGCCATGGACCGGCGTTACATGGCAGAGAAAGAGGCCTCGGAAGCCCAAAAGGAGCTCGAGAAGGCGGCGCAGCTCATCGAGACGCGCAAGTTGCTGCTCGAGGAGGCCGCGGCACGAGCCCGAAAAGCCGGCCACTCGGTGCAGATCACCCAAGACGGACCCGAACTTCGGGCCGAGGTTGTCACCAACCCTCTGGGCGAGAACCTGCGCGAGTACTACGTCGGCGAGGAGGACGAGAATGCCAAGCATCAAGCGCAGGCCTAACGGCTCCTGGCGCGCTCGATACCGCGACGAGACGGGGCGCGAGCATGCCCGCCACTTCCCTAGGAAGCTCGATGCCCAGCGCTGGCTTGACGAGGTTACGGCGTCAGTTGTGCGCGGCGACTATGTCGACCCTCGCGCCGGCGCGGTCACCTTTGACGACTACTTCGGCCGGTGGGCGCAACGCCAGGTCCACGCCCCCATGACCGAGGTCGCGACGGACCTCGTCCGCCGCTCCGTCCCGTTCGGCACGGTGAAGATGGCCGCACTCCGGAAGGCTCACGTCGAGCGCTGGGTCAAGGACATGCAGGCAAGGGGATACGCCCCCTCGACGATCGCGACTCGCGTCAACACGGTCCGCGCCGTGTGCC
>NZ_JBNDHY010000282.1:0-1922 GCF_056755315.1 Monashia sp. HAY1-2A | reverse complement strand
GATCGCGCAGGTACCGGAACAGGATCTCGCCCGAGTCGTTCGCGTCGTGGATCCGGTCCATGAGCACCCACGCGTCCGCGAAGACCTTGCGCACCTGCGGCCGCGCCGCCAGGAGCCGCACCGGGTCGACCTTGAGCCGGCGAGCCGCCTCGCGCTTGCTCGGACGCCTGCCCTGCTGCGCCTTGCGGAACCGGTCGGCGAGCGCCTTGGCTCCCAGCGCGCGGACGTGGACACCCTCCCACTCCTCGGCGAGGTCGAGCCGCACGCCGTCGACCAGGAGCTCGATGGTGCCGCCGGCCGGGACCCAGAGCACCCGCTCCCACATCACGGTCGCGCCGAAGAAGTCCATCCGGCGGGTCTTCGCGTGCAACGGAGCCGTCGGCACGCCCTGGAAGCGGAACTGCTCCGACGGCGCCTCACCGACGTACCGGTACCGCAGCCGCACGACCCTGGTGGCGCGGTCGAACCGGTCCGTCACGGCGTACGGGGTGTGCCAGGAGGTGTCCGCGAGGCCGTGCAGGAGGATGTCGCGCCAGTGCGGCTGCAGCTTGCGGATGCCGAAGGAGTCGACGACGTCGGGAGTGAGCAGGTCGGCGATCTCGCGCAGGGTGTGGCGGAACTCGGCGCCGAGCTCGCCGTCGATGGCCGACGCCGAGCTGGCCATGGCGTCCTCGGACGAGAAGTACCAGGACAGGTCGTAGAGGATGGTGTTCTGCAGCCACATGGGGACGGCGCCCCACTGCTCCCTGGCGTCGACGAGCAACGCGAGGTAGCCCTCGCGTGGTACGACGCCGTAGCGGCCCGTGGCCGAGATCCCGGTCTGCAGCGTCGAGGACTGGTCGGCGCGTTTGCGGTAGACGTACCTCGCCGACGCGAGGAAGCCGGTGCGACGCGTCGGAGCCGCCATGAGGTAGCGGGCCGCGAAGTCGCCGTCCTCGAAGTTCGGACGCAGCCGGTGGTTGAACCGGAGGTCCCCCACGAGGTCGCGCCGCAGGACCGAGGACGTGGCGCTGTTCGGGATGTAGGAGGTGGCGGTGTCGAGGTCGACGAGCGTGTCGCCCGCCGCGAACATCTTGGCCCGCGGATGCTTGGCGAGGGTGCCCGTGGACTCCAGGTGCAGCACCATGTTCGCCGAGACGAAGCACACCTCGGGGTGGCGCCCGACGAACGCGGCGACCGCGGAGAAGAAACCCGCGTCGAGGGTGTCGTCCGGGTCGGTGAAGGTGACCCAGTCGCCGGTGGCACGCTCGAGGCCCGCGTTGCGTGCCGCGGCCTGCCCGCCGTTCTCCTGGGTCAGCACGACGACCTCGAACGGGGCGCGCCCAGCCCACGCGCGGAGGACTCCGAGACTGTCGTCGGTCGAGCCGTCGTCGACCGCGACGACCTGCAGGCGCGACGGGTCGTAGTCCTGCTTCTCGAGCGACTCGAAGAACTCGGGCAGGTAGCGGGCGACGTCGTAGACGGCCGAGACGACCGAGAAGGTCGGTCCGGGGGATCCATCGACCCCTGCCGGTCGCTCCGCTCCCGTTGCCCTCGCTGCGACCACGTCCCGTCCCTTTCGACCATGAGGCGAGCCACCACCGGAGACGGTCCCGCAGGCAGGTGCGGGGCGCGCGTCCCGAGCCGCGGCCGTACCCGCCACATGGTAGACCGGGCCCCCGTGGCCGCCCGGAGGAACGGCCCCGGGCGCGCCGGGCGCAGGACCGGGTCGAACGGGCGGAGCGCCGGATGCGGACCGCGTGACGCGTAGCGCGGGTGCGGCCCGGCGGGTGTGGTCAGCCCGCCGGGCTCAGCTCCGCTGCGTCCGCGACCACGGCCCCCTTGGGCTCGGCCGTGACGCCGTCGAGGGCCTCGATGGCGGCGGTGACCCGCTCGCAGCACCGCCCGTCACGCATCGGGAACGTCGCCTCGATCCGCGCCTG
>NZ_JBNDHY010000281.1:0-2116 GCF_056755315.1 Monashia sp. HAY1-2A | reverse complement strand
CAACCACCACCGACCCCACACCGCCTGCGGGAACAAGCCACCCATCACCCGCTTAACCAACCTGTCGGGTCAGTACAACTAGCGCTCTCACCGTAGGCGGCGGCATGCTGCCGTCGGGGACGTGGTGGCCCGACCAGCATGGCCGTTGGGCTAGCAGTTGACTTGCCGCAGGGGGATGGGGCCGGGTTCCTGCAGACCCGCGACGCCATCGTGCGCCGCGATGGTGATGGGCCCGCGCGCCAGCCAGGCGCGTCCTCAGCACGGCGGGGGCGACGCCCGGGTCAACGACCTGTCAGGCTACTCGTCTGCCGTTGGGGCGTGTGTCTCGCCGGGGTGGGGGAGCATTCGCCATGTCTAGTTTTGTCAGCACGCCCCAGGTGCACGACGAGGCGGCTGCGGGTCGGTCTCGTCTTTGATGGAAGCGAGCGCAGGCAAGGTCGCGTTCTCAGCCGCGGTTCCGCTAGGGGGTCGCGCTGGCGAGGTCGCATGGGGGCGCCGGTGACGCCTCGCATGCAGGCCTGCCCGTCGGCATAAAGGCCCCGACGTAGACCGGCCCCGTCGAAGTTGACGACGGCTGGTCGGGTAAGCCTCATGCGAGCGAGGGAGACGGTCGTGCCGTCTGTATGGCTGTGATGTGGATTTTCGTTGCCCGGTCCAGAGCGGGCGCCGCGTGGCCCGTGGCCACAACGGACATGGTCCCGATCCGCTCCGCGTCGGCGACCGGGTGCGAGAGCGATGGGGCTCAGGAGAGGCCTGCAGCTGGCTCCCAGCGGTGAACCAGGTCTTCAAACGACGGCTCCTGATCGAATCGTGCAGCGCGTGCGGGCGGTCACTTGCAGACGGTCGTTGTTTACCGGATCTGCCGATGCCAGCGCGCTTTCGTCAGCCGCGCCCTCGCTCGATGCACTTGACGGCCCACGCCTGTCTTGGCGGCCGCACGGGGTCGGCCGCATCCCGCGGGAGGCAGGCGTACTCGACAAAGCCAATGCAGACCAACTCGTGAGTGCATATGCTCCGCGCAAGCATGACGCCCAGGGGAGGGACCATGGCAGAGAACCAGATGGAGCCGCCTTGCCTCAGCGCGATGCGCTTGGCGGCTCGTTAGCGCCCCAGGACGCAGTTCCAGAAGATCCGGTGGGCGCACCTTCAGAACCTGCTGCGCGAATACGACGTGCTTTGGGCTGCCGCGCCTGAAGAGACTCGCAAGCTAGTCCTGGCCACTCGGTCGACGGGCGACTGGTCCCGCTACCCAAACTGAGCTTGCCGGAGGGTTGGCGATGAACTGTGACGCGATCGTCGAGGTAACCCCGACGCGGAAGTGCGGCGAGCCGGCGAAGTGCAGGGTCGCCCACGAATCGCCAAAACGGACGCTGTTCGCATGTGGCACACCAGACCACCTCGAACAGCTAGTGGAGACGTCCTTGGAGTTCGATCCCGTGCTGCGAGTCGCAAAGGCCGGTCTCATGAACGTTCCCGAAGTGGTGCGGTAGCGCTTAAGCCCTTTGGCAGCCGTCCGGGCTCCGGAACCGCGACGGAGCCCCACGGAGACCCCCGCTTCCCCAGGGCGCACCGTGGCGATGGCAGGGCGACTCTGCGTCACTTCGCCGCTACTCGACCTGGCGGACGCAGGCGCGGATGCCCATCCCTCGCCTCGCGATTCCTGGCTTGGGCGGGCTACCGCCCCGCATTCATGAGTGGCTGCGACCGGCGAACGTTTGCCCATCAAATCCATCGGCCTCGGCGACTCCAAATGCTGGCACGGTCCCGTCCTGGGAGGACAGTTCCGTGGAGGACAGGCTCGCGGGCACGACTGGCTCGATCTCATCCGGAGTCGCCGGAGCGGGACGCAACTTCGGCGGTGCAGCCGACCACGCCTTCAGGTCCTGGAGGATGTCCGCGTAAAACGCGTCGATGCCGTTCAGGACCGAGTCGATGAACGTGCCTCTTCCGCGGCCCCGCTTGGGCCCCAGCGTGGTCGTGGCCGCGACGCGGAAACTGCGGATCTCCTTTCCCGAGTCGACCAGCAGGGACGCCGGGTTTTCTCGCACCGTCCGCAGCAGTTCTGCGCTGCTGGAGCCGCGCGAATGTGCGGTGTAGCACTCAACCCTGATCGTGT
>NZ_JBNDHY010000280.1:0-2144 GCF_056755315.1 Monashia sp. HAY1-2A | reverse complement strand
CTCCGGGTCCTCCGCCTCGAGACCGAGCAGGACCGCCCGGTCGGAGCCGTGTCCGTGACCGGTCGCCCCGAGCGACCCGAACAGCTGGGCGTGCACCCGACGCGTCTGCTCGAGCAGACCGATCTCCTTCAGCGACAGAGCGAACCGCCGCGCCGCGCGCATCGGTCCCACCGTGTGGGACGAGGAGGGACCGATGCCCACGGAGAACAGGTCGAGGGCGCTGAGCGCCATCAGTCGAACTCGCGCATGCCGTCGAGCAGCCAGCGGGTGACGAACTCCGTGAAGGAGGCCCGGGGCATGACCAGCCACGTGTCCTCGGTGGTGCGCCACAGGATGACCTGGACCGACTCGAGCAGCGTGGACACCGCACGACCGACGGGGAACTCCCGGGGGTGCAGGTCGAGCTGGACCACCTTGTCGAGCACCGCGCGTGCGCGGGGTCCGGACAGCTCCAGCGTCGCGCGGTTGGCCGACACGTCGACCACCTGACCGCGCTGTCCCTCGATGGCCGCGCTCAGCGCAGCCACCAGCTGGGGTCCGCTCTCGCCGGTGACCGCTTCGTCCCCGAGCACTGCCAGCCACTCGTCGGGCCCCAGCCAGATGACGTCGACGGGGCGGCCCGGGCCACGGTCGCCGGAGCCGACGGCCCCGACGCGGTCGGGCAGGGGTGCACCCAGGACGCCTTCGAGAGCCTCCACCGCGGACGGCGACCCGGCTCGGAGCGACAGGTGAGTGGCGAACGGCAGCTCCCGCAGGGTGACGGTCCTGCGCGAGCCGGATGCCATGAGCTCCATGAGGTCGGCGCCGGGGCTGCGCCGGTGTGTCAGCGGGTTGGCGCTCTCCGTCGACACCCGGGCGCCGAAGGTGGACGCACGGCTCGACGTCGTCGGAGCGGTCGGGCTCTCTGGCGTTGCGCGCACCGTGGTTGCGGGCTCCGTGATCGTCGGCTCAGCCATCTCGTCGTGCACCTTCCTTGTCGTAGAGCACCGGTTCGTGGACCTCCACCTCGGCGAACGTTCCCTCGAACGAGGCGAGCAGGGTCTGCCCTATGCGGTCGGGGCCGTCCTTGACCAGGGCCAGCGCGAAGCTGCGTCCCAGGGCTTGGCTGTGGTAGCTCGACGTCACGAACCCGAGCATCGGGATGGGGGCGTCGGGCAGGCCCTTGCCGGTGTAGCTGCCCAGAGCCCCGGGCTCGATCAGCTGGGCTCCCTCGGGCAGCCGGAGGGAACGGTCGACGGGCAGCACGCTGACCAGCTGCTTGCGACCCGGGGAGGTGTGCGAGCTGCGCGAGAACGATCGCCGGCCGATGAACTCCTTGGTCTTGCTGACCACCCAGTCCATCCCCAGGTCGTGGGGCGTGATCGTGCCGTCGGTGTCCTGCCCGACGATGGGGTAGGCCTTCTCGGCACGGAGCACGTGCATGGTCTCGGTGCCGTAGGGCGTGATGTCGAACTCCTCGCCGGCGGCGGCCACGTCGTGCCAGATCTTGAGCCCGTACCAGCGCGGGACGTTGATCTCGTAGGCCAGCTCCCCGGAGAAGGTGATGCGGCAGATGCGCGCGTCGATGCCGGAGATGAGGGTGGTCTCGCGGAACTCCATGAACCCGAAGCCCTCCTTCGACACGTCGAGGTCCGGGGCGAGCTTCGCGATGACGTCGCGCGACCGCGGGCCGACGACCGCCACCGTCGCCCACTGCTCGGTGACCGAGGTGAAGGTGACGTCGAGCTCGGGCCACTCCGTCTGGCTCCACTCCTCGAGCCAGTCGAGCACCTTGGCCGCCCCGCCCGTGGTCGTGGTCATGAAGAAGCGGTCCTCTGCAAGACGAAGGGTGACCCCGTCGTCGAAGACCATGCCTGCTGCGGTGCACATGACGCCGTAGCGGGCCTTGCCCACCGCCAGCTTGAGGAAGGGGTTGGTGTAGACGCGGTTGAGGAACTCGGCGGCGTCGGCACCGCGGATCTCGATCTTGCCGAGGGTGGTGGCGTCCATGAACGCGACACCCTCGCGGGCGGCGCGGCACTCCCGGGCGACGGCGGCGTCCATGTCCTCGCCGCTGCGGGGGTAGTACCAGGGGCGCTTCCACTGTCCGACGTCCTCGAACAGGGCGCCGTGCTCGACGTGCCACGCGTGGGCGGGGCTGGTGC
>NZ_JBNDHY010000279.1:0-2146 GCF_056755315.1 Monashia sp. HAY1-2A | reverse complement strand
GCGCACGCACCGACCATGGAGGCCTCGGCGCCCGCGTTGACGAACCCGAGGACACCGTCGGCCTGCCCGCGGGTGAGCAGGTAGACGACCGCCGCGAGGCCGAGCAGGCCCGTGGCCAGCACCCTCATCCGGCGCAGGTCGTGGCGGCGCTGGGCGTCGAGGGCCGGGTCGGCGATGAAGCCGAGGGGTCCGCTCGCGCCGCCTGGTCCTCCGGGCACCGACGCTCCCTTCGTCACTGACTGCATGTCGCTCGTCCTACCCGACGAACGCGCGAGCCCCCGCCGACGCTCCCGACACCCGTGACGCTGCCCGGTGACCGGCCGCCGACGCGTCGCTCAGCCCGCGGGCTCGAGCGCGAACGTCAGGGCATCGATCCTCGCACGCGTCTCGCCGTCGGTCGCGATGCGCTCGCCGATGCGCGTCGCGACGGCACCGACCTCGTCGGCCCCGAGACCCGCGCGCAGGGCCAGGACGACCCTCAGGACGCCCGCACCTGCGGGCTCCCCCGCTTCGAGGCGGTGTGCGGCGACGTCAGGCTCGCCCGCGACCGCCGCCTCGACCGCGGCGGCGACGTGGGGGTCGGCGTGGCTCGGTACCCACGGCCGCTGCTGTGCCAACGCCCAGAGCATGCTCGGACGCAGGACCGTGGCGTGCGGGCTGGCGACGTCGACGACGAGGACCTGGCACTCCTCGGAGATCGCGGCCTGTGCCGCGGACGAGGCCGGGACGGGCACCGGTCGGGCGGCGGCGTCCCACTCGGAGAGGCTGGCGAGCGAGGAGAAGACGGGCAGCGCGCGCGAGCCGTCCGGGGCCGTCAGCGTGACGGCGGCCATGTCGCTGCGGGTGTCGGTGGCGTGCTCGCCCGTCTCGTCGACCTCGGTCGCCACCGCGACGACGGGCACGAGCCACCGCGCCGCGGCGACGGCTGCGACGAGCGCCTGCTCGGCCTGCGGCGTCGGTGCCGTCCGTGCGGCCTCGACGGCCGCGAGGAGCGCGGCATCGGCCGCGCCGGTGTCACCGGCGAACCCGTGGCTGGGGATCGACTTGCCCTCCCACGCCTGCCCGGCTGAGTCGGACGGCCGTCCCGCGGCGTCGTGGAAGGCAGCGGGGGGCCGGCTCACGGGCGGGCCTCGGGCCGGCCCGCGACGTCGAGCGCCTCCGGGAGGGTGAAGGCGCCCCGGTAGAGCGCCGACCCGATGATCGCGCCCTCGACGCCGACGTCGACGAGGGCGCGGATGGCCGCGACGTCGTCCAGGGTCGAGACGCCGCCGCTCGCGACGACGGGTCGGTCGGTGCGCCCGCACACCTCGCGGAGCAGGTCGGTGTTCGGGCCCTGGAGCATGCCGTCCTTCTGCACGTCGGTGACGACGTACCGCGCGCAGCCTTCTCGGTCGAGCCGGTCGAGGACGTCCCACAGGTCGCCGCCGTCGCGGGTCCAGCCGCGCGCGGCCAGGGTCGTGCCCCGCACGTCGAGCCCGATCGCGACACGGTCGCCGTGCTCGGCGATGACCGAGGCCGTCCACTCGGGGTCCTCGAGGGCGGCGGTGCCGATGTTGACGCGCCGGCATCCCGTGGCGAGGGCCGCCTCGAGGGAGGGCGTGTCGCGGATGCCACCGGACAGCTCCACCCGCAGGTCGAGGCGACCGACGATCGAGGCGATGAGGTCGCGGTTGCTGCCGCGCCCGAAGGCGGCGTCGAGGTCGACGAGGTGGATCCACTCGGCGCCCTGGTCCTGCCAGGCCTTCGCGGCCTCCCACGGGTCACCGAACTGGCCGCCGGTGCCGGCGACGCCCTGGACGAGCTGGACGGCCTGACCGCCCGCGATGTCGACCGCGGGCAGCAGCTCGAGGCGCGGCTGGTCGTTCTGGGGTGACTGGGTCACGGCTGGGATCTCCTCGGCGTCGTGCGGGGGTGGCGGGCTGCTGCTCGGCAGCGGGGCCCGGTCGGTCACAGGCTGCGGACCCAGTTCTCCAGCAGGTGGGCCCCGGCGTCTCCGGACTTCTCCGGGTGGAACTGGGTCGCGCAGAGCGGTCCGTTCTCGACCGCCGCGACGAACCGCGCCCCGTGCTCCGCCCACGTCACGTGCGGGGCCACCCGCTCGAAGGCCCCGGTGGCCTCGAGCGTCCAGCGCTGCACCGCGTAGGAG
>NZ_JBNDHY010000278.1:0-2199 GCF_056755315.1 Monashia sp. HAY1-2A | reverse complement strand
CCCAGATTACTACGCGTCTCGTGGGCTCGGAGATGTGTATAAGAGACAGGCCCAGCAGCGCCTCCGTCCGGTCCGGGACGGTGGGGTCGGCCCAGATGACGACGCGGGGGTGGTCCTGGTCCCGGTTCGCGACGGTCATCTGCACCAGCTTCGTGTAGAAGTCGGCGGTGGCGGCCGGCCCCATGCCACCCAGGATGCCGATGACCTCAGTCATGGCCCTGCTGCTGGTCGGGCTGGAGCGGGGTAGGTGTCCCTGCCACTGCGGCCGGCTCTCGACGCGCGGCCGCGTCCTCCGGAAGGAGTTCCGCGGCGGTGGGACGTGCGGACTCGCGCCGCTTCTCCGAGCTGTCGATGACACAGGCGGCCAGCGTGTTGCCGATGACGTTGACGGCAGTACGAGCCATGTCGACGAGGAAGTCCACACCCAGCAGGATGGCGATGCCTTCGGCGGGGATGCCGATGGTTCCGGCCGCGCCGATCAGCACGACGATGGAGGCCGAGGCGACCCCGGCCATGCCCTTGGACATGATGACGAGGATGGCGACCATCACCAGCAGGTGCGGGATCGAGGTGCCCGTGCCGTAGGCGTTGGCGAGGAAGACCAGGGCGATCGCCTGGTAGAGCACGGATCCGTCGGTGTTGAAGGAGTAGCCCAGCGGCACGACGAACGAGGAGGTCTCCCTGCCGACGCCGAGGGACTCGAGGCGGCCGAGCAACGGTGCGAGCACGGCCTCGCTGCTGCGGGTGACGAAGGCGAGACCGACGAGATCGGCGATGGTGCGTAGCATCGTCAGGTAGGGGATCCGGTAGATGCGGGCGATGATCGGGAAGACGACCCCGAGGACGAGGACCAGGCCGAGGTAGACGACGCCGACGAACGCGAAGAGGCTGCCGAGGTTGCCGACGCCGTACTTGGCCACGTCGTAGGCGATGAAGCCGAGCACCCCCAGGGGCGCGAACCGGATGACGTAGCCGACGACGCGGAACATCGCCGTGGCGACGGCGTCCAACACTGTCACCAAGGGCTTGGACGGCTCACCGACGGCGGAGACGGCGATGCCGAGCAGCACCGCGAAGAAGATGACGCCGAGCAGGTTCCCGTCGACCATCGCGCCGAGCAGGTTGGCCGGCACGATGTGCAGGATCAGCTCGTGGAAGTCCACCCCGTGCGCGAGCCCGGCGACCGAGCCGGGGTCGGCTCCCCTGATCGTGGCGCCCAGGCCGAGGTCGAAGCCCTTGGCCAGGAAGACCGCCAGGAACAAGATGACCGTGGTGACGACCTCGAAGTAGAGGATCGCCTTGCCGGCCATCCGCCCGATCTTCTTGGCCGACTCCATGCGAGCGATACCGAGCACGATGAGCGGGAAGACCAACGGGACGACGACCATCTTGACGCCGTTGAGGAACAGGTCGCCGAACAGCTTGAGCTGCTCCCCGACGGCTGGGGCCAGCAGCCCGATGCCGGCCCCGACTGCCACCGCGATCAGCGACAGGACCCCGATCGGGGGCAGCTTGACGCGGCGCTTGGGCCGGTGTGATGGCTCTCTGGCGTCCGTCCTGACGTCGTGCGTGCGTGACGGCGTGTCGGCAGCAGCGACGGTGATGCCCTTCGGCATGATGGCTCCAATATATCGGATACGGTGTGCGTTGCTCAGCGTGCAGGTTCCGGCCATCGGCGTCAAGGGCGTGTACGGTATGCAATATGTTGGACGAGCCGGTAGAGCGTCAGCGCCTGTCCGACGTCGCCTTCGAGCGCATCCGGACGGCGATCATCACGGGCGAGCTGGCCCCGGGTGAGCGCGTTCGCGACGCGGACCTGTCGGCCCGGTTGGGGTTGAGCCGCACCCCCGTTCGCGAGGCCCTCATGCGTCTGGCCAACGCCGGTCTCATCGAGGCGAGGCCGGGAGTGCACACCCGCATCAGCAGGCTGGACCGTGCCGAGGTGGAGGACACCTTGGCCGTCCTGCGGCAGCTCGACGAGCTCGCCGTCTCGACCGCCGTTCCTCGGTTGACCACCGAGCAGCTGGCCGCGATGCGTCAGGCTCAGGACCGTTTCATCCAGGCTGCCCAGAGTGAGGACGTCATGGCCGCGCTGCAGGCCGATGACGAGTTCCATGGCGTCATCCAGGACGCCGCGAACAACCCGGTCCTGCGACGGCTCACGGACCAGACGCACCCCGTGGTGCACCGCATCCTCTA
>NZ_JBNDHY010000277.1:0-2175 GCF_056755315.1 Monashia sp. HAY1-2A | reverse complement strand
TCCGTCGTCGGCAGCGTCAGATGTGTATAAGAGACAGGTGCCGCACCAGTCGGCACGGTCCCTCGCCCGACGGCGCTCAGGTTCGCTCGGCCACCAGTGCGAGCGCACGGTCGGGGTAGTCCGACACGAGCCCGTCGACGCCCGCCGCGACGACGGCGCGGATGTGCTCCGGGTCGTTGACGGTCCAGGGCAGCACGGCCAGGTCGAGGTCGTGGGCCCGTGCGACGAGCGTCGCGTCGACGAGCACGTGCTCGGGCGACAGGACGTCCGCGCCGACCTCGGCGGCGCCGGCCGCGACGTCGTCGCCGTGCGCCGCGACGTCGACGCCACCGGTCCACGGGCTGCCCGGCACCCAGGTGACGCCGGACTCGACGAGGGCCGACCGGGCGACGTCCGGGGCCACCTCGCGGGCGCGCTCGAGGACCGACCAGTTGAACGAGTGCACGAAGCACCGCCGGTCGATGGCGAGGTCGTGGACGACGTCGAGCACGCCGTCGAGCAGCTCGTCGCGTCGCGCCGCCTCCGTGGGGTCGTTCGGGTCGACCTTGAGCTCGATCGTCCACCACACCTGCGGTGCGTGCTCGAGCCCGTGGCCCACGACCTCCCGCAGCGTCGAGACGCGGGCACCGGGGGCGGTCCGCTGGCCGGGGAAGCCCGGCAGGGCCCGGCTGCCGACGTCGACGGTCCGCAGCTGCTCGAGGGTGAGGTCGCCGACGCGTCGGCCGACGACGTCGGGGCCGGTGTCGACGCACTTGGCCGGCAGGAGCACCGGGTCGTGCCAGACCACGAGCTCGCCGTCGGCCGTGAGCCGCACGTCGAGCTCCACGCCCGAGACACCCGCCTCGAAGGCGGCCGTGAAGCTGGCCAGGGTGTTCTCGACGACGAGGCCCTTGGCGCCGCGGTGGCCCTCGACGTCGAAGCGGCCCGACTGCCACGGCCCTCGGCGCACGGTCACCTCACGGCCCGATCCGCTCGCCCGTCGACGCGTCGAAGAGGTGCACCTCCGAAGGGTTCGGGGCGACGTGGACGACGTCCCCGACGCCGAGATGGGTTCGCTTGTCGAGACGCACCGTGACGCGAGTGGCCTCCGGGCCGGCACCGACCGGCCGCCCGTAGACGAACGACTCGGAGCCGAGCGCCTCGACGAGCTCGACGTTGAGGCCGACCGACCCGCCGTCGGCATCGCGCGCGGAGGCCTCGACGACGTGCCACGACTCGGGACGCAGCCCCACGACGACCTTCTCCCGCGCCTGCGAGGCGAGGCTGCGCTCGACCGGGACCCGGACACCGAGGACGTCGGCGCTCGCCTCGTGCAGCGACGTCTCGACGAGGGTGATGGCCGGCGACCCGATGAACGAGGCGACGAACGTGTTCACCGGCGCGTCGTAGAGGCGCTCCGGGGTGTCGACCTGCTGGAGCCGGCCGTCGCGCAGCACCGCGACCCGGTGGCCCATCGTCATCGCCTCGACCTGGTCGTGGGTGACGTACACGGTCGTGATCCCGAGCCGGCGCTGCAGGCCGGCGATCTGCGAGCGGGTCGACACGCGCAGCTTGGCGTCGAGGTTGGACAGCGGCTCGTCCATGCAGAAGACCTTGGGGTTGCGCACGATGGCCCGGCCCATGGCCACCCGCTGGCGCTGGCCGCCCGACATCTGGCCCGGCTTGCGGTCGAGGAGCGTGTCGAGCTCGAGGATCCTGGCCGCCTCGGCGACGCGCTGCTTCGTCTCGGCCCGGCTCACCTTGGCGTTGTCGAGGGCGAAGGCCATGTTCTGGGCCGCCGTCATGTTCGGGTAGAGCGCGTAGCTCTGGAAGACCATCGCGATGTCGCGGTCCCGCGGGCGGACGCCCTTCTGGTCGTGGCCGTCGACGAGGACCCGACCGCCGTCGACGGGCTCGAGGCCGGCGAGCATCCGCAGCGTCGTCGACTTGCCGCAGCCGGACGGGCCGACGAGGACGAGGAACTCACCGTCGGCGATGTCGAGCGTGATGCCGTCGACCGCCGGGGCGTCGTCCTTGCTGAACCGACGAGTCGCCTCGTCGAAGTACACGGTTGCCATGACCGGCCTCTCGGGTGTCTCGGGTGTTTCGGTGTCTCGGGTTCGGGTCTCTCGAGTTCAGGGGCGTGCCGGCATGAGGAGCTGTCTCTTATACACATCTGACGCTGCCGACGACGGA
>NZ_JBNDHY010000276.1:0-2280 GCF_056755315.1 Monashia sp. HAY1-2A | reverse complement strand
GTCCCACGACAGGCTGCCGAGCGACCCGAGCGCCTCGACGAGCACGTCGTGGCCCTTGAGCGCGGTCACCGCACCGACGCAGAGCAGCGACCCGCCCCCGGCCGTGCCGAGCGCGAGGGCCGCTGGGTCGGCCCCCGGCTCTGCGACGTGGACGCGCGCCGCGTCGAGTCGGTGCAGCCGGAGCAGCCGGTCGCGCGACCAGGTACTCGTCACCACGACGGCCGAGGCCGCCGCGAGCACCGCACGCTCGGGCTCGCCGCCGAGCGGCAGGTGGACGAGGACGACGAGGGGCGCGCGACGGGCGAGCGGGACGAGGACCTCGGGCGAGCGCGACGCGAGCAGGCCGTCGACGATGACCGGTGCACCGGACCGGACGCGTCCGACGGCGTCGGCGAGCGACCGCCGCGCCACGGCGTCGGGCTCGGGCCAGCGTCCGGCCACGAGATGCTCCTCGACGGTCCAGCCGAGGGCGGTCATACCGGCCACGAGGCGCCGGTCGTAGGTGTTGCCGCCGCTGGGTCGCGCCGGGTCGCGCACGGCGTCGGGCACGACGACGTGGAGGGCGGGCACCCTCAGCCCCTCACAGGGAGCGCTCGTACGAGGCCCAGGCCACGTGCGACTCGTGCAGCGTCACGACGAGGGCGGTGAGTCGGCCCGGCTCGGTGCCGAGCGCCCCGGACGCCACCCGATCGGCGAGCCGGTCGGCGACCAGCCGCGCGAGGACCTCGGTCGAGGTGTTGCGCCCGAGGCCGGGGTCGTCGTCGAGGTTGCGGTAGCTCAGCGCGCCGACGACCTCGCGCACCTGCTCGGTGGCCAGGCCGATGTCGAGGAGGATGCCGTCGGCGTCGAGCTCGGGGCCGCGGAAGGTCGCGTCGACGACGAACGTCGCGCCGTGCAGCCGCTGCGCCGGGCCGAACCGCTCACCCTCGAAGCTGTGGGCGACCATCATGTGGTCGCGGACGGTGACGCCGAACATCGTTACCCCGCTTGGTCGGTGGAGCTGTCGGTGGAGCTGTCGGTGGAGCTGTCGGTCGGGCTGGTGGTCGCGCTGGTGGTCGAGCCGGTGGTCGCGTACGTGATGACGTGGCAGAGGGCCGCGAGGCTGCCGTCGGCGAGTCGCGGGAGCACCTCGGGAAGGTCCTCGAACGGCGAGCTGCCGGAGACGAGGGCGTCGAAGGCGTCGTCCCGCAGCAGGCCGAGGGCGAGGGCGAGGCGCTCGGACATCGTGTACCGCGAGCGTCGCGCCGCCGAGCGCCACCTGCACCGTCGCATCGCCGTACCAGCTCAGCTCGAGCACCGTGCCCTCCGGCCGGAGCAGGTCGAGGGCGGTCTGCAGGCCCGCCGACGTGGCGCTCGCGTGCACGACGAGGTCGCAGGAACCGCGCGGCAGACCCTCCTCCGGTCGGACGAAGCCGACACCGAGCCGCTCGGCCGTCGAGGCCTTCGACGCGTCGACGTCGACGAGCGTGACGTCCACGCCCGGGAAGCGGGCGAGCAGCCGGGCGACGCTGCAGCCGACCATGCCCGCGCCGACGACGGCCACCCGGTCGCCGAGCAGGGGCGGGGCGTCCCACAGCGCGTTGACCGCGGTCTCGACGGTGCCGGCCAGGACCGCTCGCTGCGCCGGCACCCCGTCGGGCACGACGACGACCGCGGACGCGGGCACGACGTACGCGGTCTGGTGCGGGTGCAGACAGAAGACGGTGCGGCCGCGCAGGGCTGCCGGTCCCTCCTCGACGATGCCGACGGACAGGTACCCGTACTTGACCGGCGCGGGAAAGTCCCCGGCCTGGAACGGCGCCCGCATCGCGTCCCGCTGGCTGGGTGGCACGGCGCCACGGAAGACCAGAGTCTCGGTGCCGCGACTGACCCCGGAGCACAGCGCGCGCACGAGCACCTCCTCGGGCCCGGGGGCCGGCAGCGTCTCGGGCCGGACCTCGCCCCTGCCCGGCTCGGCCAGCCAGAACGCCCGTGCCTGCGTCGTCACGGCGTCAGACTAACCACGGCCGCCCGGCACGACGCGCGCGAACCGGCCGCGCGGCGCAGGATGGCGCTCGAGAGCGGGTGAACCCGGCCGGTGTCGACGGCGTCCTTGCGTGCGACGCGAGCCGGGTGCTCGCCCGACGAGCCGGAGGTGGCGTGAGACGCACAGTTCCCCCGGGCCCGATGGTCGGGCTCGTCAGCGCCGTCGTCCTCGTCGGCGTCCTGAGGGCCGTCCTGGGTCTGGGCGCGGCGGGCACGTGGGTCGGGATCGCCTGTGCCACCGGGCTGTTCGTCCTC
>NZ_JBNDHY010000275.1:0-2296 GCF_056755315.1 Monashia sp. HAY1-2A | reverse complement strand
GGTGATGGTGACGTCGGCTCCGCCGGCCACCCGGATCGTCTCGTCGCGGGTCCGCACGGGCTCCTGCTTGCCGTCGCGCAGGTAGGTGTCGCCGTTCACCTGCTCGAGGTAGAAGTCGGTGACGTCCGGGCCGAGGTTGGTCATCCCCCACGCCACCTTGTCGTTGTGGCCGATGACGACACCCGGCACGCCGGAGAAGGAGAAGCCCGACACCCGGAACGGGCAGGTCTGCGACACGGTGCGGCACTGGAGGTTGACCTGCGTCCAGATGCCCGGGATGGACAGGCCGAGGTGCGGGTCGTTGGCCAGCAGCGGTTTGCCGGTCGTCGTCCGCGAGCCCGACACGACCCACGAGTTGGACCCGATGTCCGAGCCGCGGCCGAGGCCGGCCGGCACGGCGTCGAGGGCGGCCAGGGTCGCGTCGACGGCCCGTCTGCCGTCCGGGGCCCGCAGCTGTCGCAGCGCCGCCGGCTCGCCGCTCGCGGCCTGGTCGGTCTCGGACGCCGAGGGCTGCCAGTCACCCGCGGACAGGATCGGGTGGTTGCGGTCGTACGGGTAGGGCGGGTAGAGCAGCTGGATCTGCTTGAGGGTGCGGTTGCGCGAGAGGCGCGCGCGGGCCAGCTCGTCGTTGTAGTCGCCGCGCAGGTCCCACGCCATCGCCTTGAGCCAGGCCAGCGAGTCGACCGGCGTCCACGGCTCGACGCGGTAGCCGGGGTTGGTGCGCAGCAGGAAGGTGTACTCCAGCGACATCTTCTCCGGCGACTCGGCCTGCTTGATGTAGGCGTTGACGCCGTCGGCGTACGCCTGGAGGTACTGACGCGTCTCCGGCGCGAGCTTGGGCAGCTCGGCCTCGGCGACGCGTCGCCACCCCATCGTGCGGATGACCTTGTCGCTCTGCAGGCCGCCCGCGCCCACGAGCTCGGACAGGCGCCCGGCGGTCACGTGGCGACGCAGGTCCATCTCGAAGAAGCGGTCCTGGGCACTGACGAAGCCCTGTGCCCGGAAGAGGTCCTGGGCGTCGTCGGCGTAGATCGTCGGGACACCGCGGTCGTCGCGCTTGACCGACACCGAGCTGGTCAGGCCCTCGATCTGGAGCGTGCCGGTGGTCTGCGGGAAGGTCTGGCGCACCACTCCGACGGCGAGCACGCCCGCGCCGACGAGGACGAAGACGACGAGTACGGCGACGAGCAGGACGATCCGACGGGCGCGCTTCATCCGTGACACGCGACGAGCCTAGGCCACGGCCCACCGACGCAGCCCGCGGCACGGGGGTGCCCGGGCGGCGGGTGGCGCAATGGTTGGATTGGGCCTGACCGCGAGGAGCACCGGTGACCCGAGCCCCGTCCATCACGTCGTCGACCATGACGCTCGACGACCTCACGGGCGTGCTCCTCGTCGGTTCGCTCGTGCTCCTCGTCGCCGTGGCCGCGGTCCGCCTGTCGGTCCGCTCGGGCCTGCCCTCGCTGCTGCTCTACCTCGGGATCGGCCTGGCCCTCGGCAACGCGGGCGCCGGTATCCAGTTCGACGACGCGTCGATCACCCGGGTGCTCGGCTACGCCGCCCTCGTCCTCATCCTGGCCGAGGGCGGCCTGACGACCTCGTGGGACAACATCCGGCAGGCCGTGGCGCCGGCGTCGGT
The DNA here is from genome assembly GCF_056755315.1 of Monashia sp. HAY1-2A. Lineage (NCBI taxonomy): Bacteria > Bacillati > Actinomycetota > Actinomycetes > Micrococcales > Intrasporangiaceae > Intrasporangium > Monashia sp. HAY1-2A. Next base: position 657 of record NZ_JBNDHY010000275.1, on the reverse strand, counting down.
CCTCGCGACGGTCGGCGTCGTCGTCTCCGTGCTCGTCGTCGCCGTGGCCGCCCACACGATCCTGCCGCTGTCGTGGACGATCTCGCTGCTCGTCGGCGCCATCGTCACCTCGACCGACGCGGCAGCCGTGTTCGCGGTGCTGCGCAACGTGCCGCTGCCGCGACGGCTGTCGGGGATGCTCGAGGCGGAGTCCGGGTTCAACGACGCGCCGGTCGTCATCCTCGTCGTCGCTTTCGCCGCCCAGGGCGTCCCGGGAAGCCACGGCGAGCCGTGGTGGCTGCTCGTGCTCCACGCGGTGCTCGAGCTCCTCGGCGGCGCGGTCGTCGGCATCGCCGTCGGCTGGGTGGGCGGCCAGCTGCTTCGACGCGTCGCGGGCGGCTCCTCGGCCCTGTTCTCCATCGGCGTCGTCGCCCTGACCGTGCTCGCCTACGCCGTGGGCGCCGCGGTGCACGTCAGCGGGTTCCTCGCGGCCTACCTGTCGGCGCTCGTGCTCGGCAACATGGGCCTGCCCAACCGGACGCCGGTGCAGAGCTTCGCCAACGCCCTGGGCTGGATCGCCCAGATCGGCCTGTTCGTCCTCCTCGGCCTGCTCGCCGACCCGACCCGCCTCGACGAGCAGCTGGTCCCGGCGGTCGTCATCGGGCTGGTCCTGCTGCT
>NZ_JBNDHY010000274.1:0-2301 GCF_056755315.1 Monashia sp. HAY1-2A | reverse complement strand
CTCACCCGCGGGCAGGCCGACGGTGTCCTCGGGTTCGTCAACGCGGGCGCCGAGGCCTCCATGGTCGGTGCGTGCGCGGACTGGTTCGCGGTCACGGCGCTCTTCCGCCACCCGCTCGGGCTGCCGATCCCGCACACGGCCCTCATCCCGCGCAAGAAGGAGATGATCGGGCGCAGCCTCGAGGAGTTCGTCAGCGAGAACTTCATGCGCGAGGACATCATCCGCGAGCGGGTCCTCGACGCCGAGCCGACGCGTCGCGCCGCGGAGTGGGTGCTCGGTCCCGGCCACGCCAGGCGTCTCGTCGACGAGGTGGCCACCGTCACGGTCCACGCGCTGCACCGGATCCCCGACGAGGACGTCCGGGCCGTCATCGAGCTGGCCGTGCTGCCGCGGCTCAAGCAGGAACCGGTCAGCTCGCTGGCCGGTGGCCTGCTCGACCAGGTCGTGCGGGACGAGGCTCACGTCGCGCTCGTCGACCTCGTCCTCGACGAGCTGCGGGCCTGGCTCGTCGACAACGAGGACCTCTTCGAGGCGCTCATCACCCAGCGCGCGCCGTCGTGGGTCCCCGACGCCATCAACGACATCGTCGCCCGCAAGGTCCACGTCGAGGCGCTCAAGTGGCTGGCCGACATCCGCAACGACCCGCGCCACGACGTCCGACTGGCCCTGGACAAGCTGCTCGTCGACCTCGCCGACGACCTCCAGCACGACCCGGTGACGCAGGCCAAGGCCGAGCGGCTCAAGGAGCGGCTCCTGTCGCACCCGCAGGTGCCCGACACCGCGATGGCGCTGTGGGCCTCGCTGCGGTCGGTCGTCGTGTCGGCCCTCGAGGACGTGGACGGCCCGGTCCGCACCCGCGCCGTCAAGGAGGTCACCGGCCTCGCCGAGCGGCTCCTCGCCGACAGGGCCATCCGCGACCGGATCGACGCCCGCATCTGCGACGCCACGGTCTACGCCGTCGAGCGGTACGGCACCGAGGTGACCCAGGTCATCAGCCACACCATCGACCGGTGGGACGGCAAGGAGACCGCCGAGCGGGTCGAGCTCCAGGTGGGACGCGACCTCCAGTTCATCCGGATCAACGGCACCCTGGTCGGCGGCCTCATCGGCATGCTCATCCACGCCGTCTCGCTCCTCGTGCCCTGACCGCCTCGCCACACGCCCCCGTGGACGGTCGCGGCGGTCTGGGCCTGCTCCCTCCTACGCCTGCCGGGCCGCCCCCGCCGCCACGGCGTCGAGGCGCTCGGAGACCGTCCGCAGCACCCGGTGCAGCTCACGCAGCTCCGCGCGGCTCAGACCGCTGCGCTCGGCGATCGTCGTCGGCAGGCCGACGAGGGCGTCGAGGCGCTCGCGCCCCGCTCCGGTGAGGCGCACGACGACGCGTCGCTCGTCCTCGGGGTCCCGCGCGCGCGCCACGAGCCCGGCCGACTGCATCCGCTTGAGGAGGGGGGACAGCGTGCCGGAGTCGAGGCGCAGGAGGCGGCCGAGGTCGCCGACCGTCACCGGTCCGTGCTCGCCGAGGGCCATGAGGGCGATGTACTGCGGGTAGGACAGGCCGTGCTCGGCGAGGAGGTCCCGGTAGACGGCGTCGAAGGCGCGCACGGTCGTGTGCATGGCGTAGCAGATCTGCTGCTCGAGGCGAAGGTCCGGGGCCGAAGTGGTGCGTGCCATGGTTTCAGTCTACTATTCAATTGCGCACAATAGAGTTGACCACGATATGAAGGATGGATGATGACCTCCACCGCCCACCAGGCCCGCTACGTCGCCTCCGCCACCGCGTCCGGACGCGAGGGCCGCGCCGTCACCTCCGACGGGCGCCTCGACGTGGCGCTCGCGGCACCGAAGGAGCTCGGCGGCAGCGGACAGGGCACCAACCCCGAGCAGCTCTTCGCGGCCGGCTATGCCGCCTGCTTCGCCAGCGCCCTGGGGCTCGTGGCGCGGCAGCGTCGCGTCGAGGGCTTCGACGCGGCGGTGACGGCCGACGTCAGCCTGAGCGGCACGCCGGGCCAGGGCTTCGGGCTCGCCGTCGTCCTCGAGGTCGAGCTGCCGGACGGCCTCGACGGGGACCTCGCCCGCGAGCTCGTCGAGCGCGCGCACCAGGTGTGCCCGTACAGCAACGCGACGCGCGGGAACATCCCCGTCGAGCTGCGGGTCGCCTGAGCGGCTCCGTCCGGTCTTGTCCCGACGTCCCATTCCTGCCCGAGAACACCTGCCCGCCAAGGAGATCCGATGAGCGACAGCACGCCTGCGACCCCCGCCATGCCCTGTCTCTTATACACATCTGACGCTGCCGACGACGGA
>NZ_JBNDHY010000273.1:0-2353 GCF_056755315.1 Monashia sp. HAY1-2A | reverse complement strand
GAGGCGGAACAGCGCGCAGAGGTGGATGCGTTGCGAGATGCCTTCGCCCAGGGCGTTCCGGACGCAGTGGTGAGCTACTTCGAACTAGTGCTCCAACGATCCGCGTACCCGAAGGGCTTTCCACAACAGTTCAAGCTGGCATACGTGCCCGACTCACGTCAGCTCGTCGTGGAGTACGAGCTCCCCACTGCGGCCGTGGTTCCCGAGGCGAAGGCCTACCGGTACGTGAAGGCGACGGACTCGATTTCGCACATTCCACGTCCATCGGCCAGCGTTCGAACCCTGTACGCCGGGGTCGTGGCGCAGACGACGTTGCGGACCTTGCATGAGTTGTTCGAGGCGGACGGGGGACGCAACCTCGACGTCGTGGTGTACAACGGCGTCATCCACACCACTGACCCCGGCAGCGGAAGACCGATTACACCGTGCCTGGTAACGGTGCGGACGACGAGAGAGACGTTCAGCGAACTGGACCTGGCCCACGTCGAACCGCTTGCATGCCTGCGTCACCTGTCGGCGGGCGTGTCAAAGAGTCCAACAGAGCTGCTGCCGGTGCGTCCGGTGCTGGAGTTCGACATGGTGGACCCTAGATTCGTGGCCGAGTCCGACGCCTTGGGCCTCCTCGACGAACGACCCAATCTGATGGAGTTGCACTTCACGGAATTCGAGGTGCTGGTGCAGAACCTCTTCACGAAGATGGGCTTGGAGGCCAAGCAGACCCGGCCGTCTCGCGACGGAGGCGTTGACTGTGTGGCCTATGACCCGCGCCCGATCTTTGGCGGCAAGGTGGTCATCCAGGCCAAGCGATACAAGAACACAGTAGGGGTCTCCGCCGTCCGTGACCTGTTCGGCACCCTCCAGAACGAGGGCGCCAGCAAGGGCATCCTGGTTACAACCAGCGGCTACGGCCAGGCCTCATTCGACTTCGCACGGAACAAGCCCATAGAACTCATCGACGGCGCCAACCTGCTGTACCTCTTGAAGCAACACACCGGTATAGACGCGAAGATTCAGGCTCCAGAGGACTGGAGGGACCCCGGCGCGGATCTCGGCGAATGAGCCGACCTTGTCAGCCGGTATGACGACGCTTGACCGGTTCGCGGCGAAAGGCCGCACCCACCCGCATGGGAGATCAGTATCCGAGAACCGAGAAGTTCTTGCGTTAACTGGGGACGCGACGAGCCGAACTCGTGGCGAAGCCGGCTCTGCCATCGAGGCGAAGGTACGGTGCGGTCGAGGACCCGGAAATATCGGGTGTCGTGTGTGGCATGAACAGGGCAAAGGGAGTGTCGTGGCGGAGGAGAACTGGCACGAGGCGCGGTTGATCCCGACGTCGGGGATCAACGGGGCCGAAGAACAGGAGCGGCGCGCGACCTCGGCCCTGCTAGCGGTGCTGAGCGCAGTTCGCGAGTACGGCAGGTCCCTGCTCAAGCCGCTTGGAGCACCCGCGGGGGCAATCAGCACGTACATCGAGGTCCCGTTCATGCTCGGGGACAAGCGCCTGTACCCCGACGGTCTGATCCGCGTCGCCCGGGGATCGAAGTCCTGGACGTGCCTGGTGGAGGTCAAGACCGGCGGCAACGCCCTGCAGGCCGAGCAGCTCGAGAACTACCTCGACATCGCCCGCGCTGAAGGCTTCGACGCGGTCTTGACCATCTCGAATGAGATTCCCGCCATCGCGGGACAACATCCGACCAAGGTCGACGGGCGCAAGTTGCGCAGGGTCGCGCTGCACCATCTCGCATGGACTCAGGTCCTAGCAGAGGCGGTGTTACAAAAGGAGTTCCGCGGCGTAGCAGATCCTGACCAGGCATGGGTATTGGGCGAACTGATCCGCTACCTCGAGCACTCTCGATCCGGGGCGCTGGAGTTTGAGGACATGGGCGAGGCATGGACAGGGGTCCGTGACGCCGTTGCGGCCGGAACGTTGCGACCGACGGACAAGGGCATCCCTGCTGTCGTCGGTCGATTCGACGCCCTTCTCCGATTCGCGAGTCTGCGTCTCGGTCGACAGCTCGGCACCGAAGTTGTCCCGGTCCTGTCGCGCCGAGAGCTGGCAGACCCGGCGCTCCGTAGCCAAGCCCTGACGCAGATGCTGTGTCAGACCGGACAGCTGACCGGCGCGATCCGCATCCCAGACACGGTGGGTGCTTTGACCGTTACAGCCGACCTGCGCGCCGGCACGCTCACCTGTCACGTTGACATCGATGCACCCAGGGAAGGGCGCCCAACAACCCGAGTGAACTGGGTCGCCCGCCAGCTCAAGAACGCTCCCGACACGATCAGGGTTGAGTGCTACACCGCACATTCGCGCGGCTCCAGCAGCGCAGAACTGCTGCGGACGGTGCGAGAA
>NZ_JBNDHY010000272.1:0-2434 GCF_056755315.1 Monashia sp. HAY1-2A | reverse complement strand
CGCAAGCATCGACGGTGCCAGCACCTGGCAGAAGTTCTGGAACGTGACCTGGCCGGGGTTGCGGCCCACACTGGTAGTGGTGGTCGTGACTGAGACGATCGGCGCCCTGGGTGTTTTCGCACAAATCAACATCATGACCGATGGGGGACCGCTGAACTCAACCTCGACGATCATATTTCACGCGGTGCGGATGGCTTACCGTCAGCAAAACGTGGGTTACGGGGCAGCCCTCTCGCTGATCTTCTTCCTTCTCGTGCTGGCGATCTCCCTGCTTCAATCACTGTCATGGCGACGAAGGGGGTCAGCGGCATGACCCTGCCCAGCCGACGCGGTCACGCGAGCCCCGCGCTGTATGTACCGATGGTGGTCTTGGCGATCTTCTTCGTCTTCCCGATCGTCTTCATGTTCGTGTCGAGCTTCAAGGCCGACGACCAGATATTCAGCGACATGGGGAGCGTGCGTGCGTTCCTTCCAGTCGGCCACCTAAGCCTCGACAACTACCGAGGGGTCGTGGATGCCGTTCCGGTCGGTCGGTTCTTGATCAACAGTCTGGTCGTCTCATTGTGCACCGTCGGGCTCGGCCTCGTCGTCAACAGCATGATTGGTTTCGCACTCGCGAGAATGAGATGGCGCGGCCGCAGTATGGTGCTGGCACTGATCCTCTCCACTCTGATCGTCCCTTTCGACGCGATTGCTATTCCACTGCTCTACGAAGCAACCAAGCTCCCGACTCTCACCTTCGACGGGTGGGTCCCGGTGATCACGACGAACTGGTTGGATACGTACTACGTCCAGGTGATCCCATTCATCGCAAACGCCTTCTCCATCTTCCTCTTCCGGCAGTACTTCACCTCCATCCCCGTCGAGCTGGACGAAGCCGCGAGGATCGACGGGGCGGGGTGGTGGACGATCTATCGCAGGGTGGTTGTCCCGCTCTCTGGTCCCGTCTTCGCGACGGCAGCGATTCTGACATTCCTTCCGGCGTGGAACCAGTACCTATGGCCTCTAATGACGGTCCAAACCGAAGAACTACGTCCGCTCAATGTCGGCATGGATTACTTCTTCCAGCTCAAGGTGGCGTGGGGGCAAGTGATGGCCTACGCGTCGATCATCGTAATGCCGGTTATCCTCATGTTCCTATTCTTCCAACGGTCCTTCATCAACAGCATTGCCTCAAGCGGGGTGAAGGGATGACCGACGTAAAAGCCGAAGGCGCAGCGAAGCCCGGTCCCGTCGACTCGGATGGCGGGCCCCCGCGGGAGTGGTGGAGGGAGGCCGTCGTGTACCAGGTGTACGTGCGCAGCTTCGCCGACACCGATGGGGATGGCGTGGGCGACTTGCGCGGACTGATTGACAGGCTCGACCACATCGTCGACCTCGGCGCCAATGTCGTGTGGCTGTCGCCCGTGTACCAGTCCCCCCAGGATGACAACGGCTATGACATCAGTGACTACCAGACGATCGACCCCCAGTTCGGGAGCATGCAGGACTTCGACGAGCTCGTGACCAAGCTCCACTCGCGAGGGCTCCGACTCATGATGGACATGGTCCTGAACCACACCTCGGACGAGCATCCGTGGTTCAGCCAGTCACGCGCCGGCCGTCACGGCCCTAGGTCGGACTGGTACATCTGGCGCGACCCGAAGCCGGAAACCTTGGCCGGCGAACGCGGAGCGGAGCCGAACAACTGGGGATCCTTCTTCGGGGGGTCTGCCTGGCAATGGGAGCCTCGACGAAGGCAGTACTACCTGCACCTCTTTTCCAGGAAGCAGCCGGACCTCAACTGGGAGAGCCCAGCTGTTCGGACAGCGCTCTTCACGATGATGCGCTGGTGGCTCGAGCGTGGCGTCGACGCCTTTCGCTTCGATGTCATCAACTTCATATCCAAGCAGCCCGACCTCCCGGACGGCGTAGCGAACCCAGCCGGCTGGGGAGATCCGCTTCCCCATGTCAACTGCGGACCACGCCTCGAGGAGTTTCTTAGCGATATGAAGAGGTCGGTGCTCGATGGCCGACCCGACACGGTCATGACCGTCGGCGAGATGCCGGGTGTAACGCGTGACCAAGCGATGCGGTTCACCGATGCCCAATCAGGGCAGCTCAACATGGTGTTCCAGTTCGAGCACATGGATCTCGACCATGTTGGTGAGCGGTGGAACCCGCGTCCCGCATCAGTCCTGCAGATCAAGCGCTCGCTGGGCGCGTGGCAGGAGTCGCTCGGGCCCAGCGGGTGGAACAGTCTTTACTGGTCGAACCACGATCAACCGCGCGTCGTGTCCAGGTTCGGCGACGATCGTGATTACTGGTACGAGTCGGCCACTGCCTTGGCCGCCGTCCTGCATCTGCATCGCGGCACACCCTACATCTACCAGGGTGAGGAACTGGGCATGACCAACATGCCGGTGATGTCCATAGACTCGTTCCGAGACGTCGA
>NZ_JBNDHY010000271.1:0-2496 GCF_056755315.1 Monashia sp. HAY1-2A | reverse complement strand
AAAAAAACCCACCCCCCCACATTACTACGCGTCTCGTGGGCTCGGAGATGTGTATAAGAGACAGCCCGGATGGGGGCCGGCGCCGGGTGCGACGACGGTGGTCGACGCGGTGGACGGTCAGACGCGCGGCTTCTCGCGCATCTCGTAGGTGGCGATGAGGTCGCCGAGCTGCAGGTCGTTGAACGACCCGAGGTTGATACCGCACTCGTAGCCCTCGCGGACCTCGGTGACGTCGTCCTTGAAGCGCCGCAGACCGGAGATCTCGACGTTCTCGGAGACGACGACGCCCTCGCGGGTGATGCGGGCCTTGGAGCCGCGCTTGATCTCGCCGCTGCGCACGATCGATCCGGCGATGTTGCCGAACTTGCTCGAGCGGAAGATCTCGCGGATCTCCGCCGTGCCGAGCTCGACCTCCTCGAACTCCGGCTTGAGCATGCCCTTGAGGGCCGCCTCGACCTCCTCGATGGCCTGGTAGATCACCGAGTAGTAGCGGATCTCGACACCCTCGCGCTCGGCGTAGTCGGCGTTCTGCCCCTCGGCGCGAACGTTGTAGCCGATGATGATCGCGTTCGAGGCCATCGCGAGGTTGATGTTGTTCATCGTGATGGCGCCGACACCGCGGTCGATGATGCGCAGGTCGACCTCGTCGCCGACGTCGATCTTGAGCAGGGCGTCCTCGAGCGCCTCGACCGAGCCCGACACGTCACCCTTGAGGATGAGGTTGAGGGTCTCGACCTTGCCTGCTGCGAGGGCCTCGTTGAGGTCCTCGAGCGAGATGCGCTTGCGGGCCTTGGCGAGCACGGCCTGGCGGTCGGCCGCCTCACGACGCTCCGCGATCTGGCGGGCCGTGCGGTCGTCCGGCGCCACGACGAACGTGTCACCGGCGCGCGGCACCGAGCTGAGACCGAGCACCTGGACCGGACGCGAGGGGCCGGCCTCGTCGACGTTGTTGCCGTGCTCGTCGAGCATGGCGCGGACGCGGCCGTAGGCCGAGCCGGTGACGATGGAGTCACCGACGTGCAGCGTCCCGGTCTGGACGAGCACCGTCGCGGTCGCACCACGGCCACGGTCGAGGTTGGCCTCGATCGCGACGCCGCGGGCCTCCTTGTCCGGGTTGGCCCGGAGGTCGAGGGCGGCATCGGCGGTGAGCAGGACCGCGTCGAGCAGTCCGTCGATGTTCTGACCCTGGCGGGCCGAGACGTCGACGAACATCGTGTCGCCGCCGTACTCCTCGGCGATGAGGTTGTACTCGGTCAGCTGCTGACGCACCTTGGCCGGGTTGGCACCCTCGACGTCGATCTTGTTGACGGCGACGACGATCGGCACGTCCGCGGCCTGCATGTGGTTGAGCGCCTCGATGGTCTGCGGCATGACACCGTCGTCGGCAGCGACGACGAGGATCGCGATGTCGGTGACCTTCGCCCCACGGGCACGCATGGCGGTGAACGCCTCGTGACCCGGGGTGTCGATGAAGGTGATCGCGCGGTCGACGCCCTCGTGCTCACGGTGCACCTGGTAGGCACCGATGTGCTGGGTGATGCCACCGGCCTCGCCGGCCACGACGTCCTCGTTGCGGATGGCGTCGAGCAGGCGGGTCTTGCCGTGGTCGACGTGACCGACGACGGTGACGACCGGCGGGCGGGCCTCGAGGTCCTCGTCGTCCTCGCCCTCGATGCCGGTCTCGAGGTCGATGTTGAAGGAGTCGAAGAGCTCCTTCTCCTCCTCCTCCGGCGAGACGACCTGGACGTCGTAGCCCAGCTCGGCGCCGAGGAGCTTGAAGGTGTCCTCGTCGAGCGACTGCGTCGCCGTGGCCATCTCACCAAGGTGGAACAGGACGGTGACGAGCGATGCCGGGTTGGCGTTGATCTTGTCGGCGAAGTCGGTCAGCGACGAGCCCCGTCGGACGCGGATGACGGTCGAGCCGTCACCGCGCGGGACGGTGACGCCACCGATCGACGGCGCCTGCATCTGCTCGAACTCCTGGCGCTTGGCGCGCTTGGACTTGCGACCGCGGACCGGACGTCCGCCACCACGGCCGAAGGCACCGGCCGTCGAGCCGCGGCCGGCGCCGCCACCACGCGGACCACCGCCGAAGCCACCACGACCGCCACCGGCGGGGCCACCGGGACCACCACCGAAGCCGCCGCGACCGGCACCGGCGCCGGCACCCCCGGGGCCACCGCGGCCGGGACCACCGGCCGGACGCTGACCGGGACGGCCGACCGTGCTCCGCTCGGGCATCATGCCGGGCGTCGGACGGGCACCGCCGGGACGGGGCGCGCCCGGACGAGGTGCGCCACCGGGACGCGGCGCGGCCGGGGCGCCCGGACGCGGGCCGCCGGGGCGCGACTGCGGCCGGGGCATGCCCTGGCTCGAGCTGAACGGGTTGTTGCCCGGACGCGGACCGCCCTCACCGCCCGGACGCGGGGCATGGGCCAGACCCTGTCTCTTATACACATCTCCGAGCCCACGAGACGCGTAGTAATCGGGGGGGGG
>NZ_JBNDHY010000270.1:0-2434 GCF_056755315.1 Monashia sp. HAY1-2A | reverse complement strand
TCCGTCGTCGGCAGCGTCAGATGTGTATAAGAGACAGGAGACCGCCCCGAGCCCGACTGCGGGCCACCCGCTACGTCAGTGCTCACTCCGACTGAGCAGTGACGTAGCGAACGGGCCTCACGTCCGCCGGTCAGCGGCGCGGGTGCAGGCCGCGCGCAGGGTCACGTCGACCCGGACGAGCGGAATAGAACCGGACCGGGGTCCGTTTGGTGTGTCATGACCAACGCTGCCACGCCCCGCACCCGAGTCGCCGTCCTCGTCGGGAGCCTGCGCTCCGGCTCGGTGAACCGCCGCATCGCCGAGGCCCTGCGAGACCACGCCCCCGACGGCGTCCAGCTCGAGATCGTCGACGGTCTCGGGGCGCTGCCCTTCTACAACGAGGACATCGACGGCGCCGACGCCCCGTCGGTGGTCACCGACCTGCGTCGCGCGGTGGGCTCCGCCGACCGCGTCCTCGCCGTCACCCCCGAGTACAACGGCACCATGCCGGCCGTGCTCAACAACGCCATCGACTGGCTGTCGCGCCCGTTCGGCCAGGGCGCCATCAAGGACAAGCCCTTCGCCGTCGTCGGCGCGACGCCGACGCCCTACGGCGGCAAGTGGGCCCACGAGGACACCCGCCGCTCGGCGAGGATCGCCGGCGCCCACGTCGTCACCGACGTCGAGGTGTCCCAGACGACGATCGACACCGACGTCCTCGGCGACCCCGAGGTCTTCGGCCGGCTCACCGACGCCCTCGCGACGCTCGTGGCCGCGGACACGTCCGTCGCCGCCTGACAGGCCGGGCCGCCGACCCCTGCGGCGTACACTCGAGACGGCGCACGAACGCCCGGGCGACGCCGCCCCGACGCACTCCGCACGACGCCTCCCGACCCGGTCGGGAGGGTCGGGGGGTCGTCACCCGTGACCAACGGACCAGGAGGTGCCATGGGTGACAACATCGGACTCTGGGTGCTGCTCGCCATCGTCGTCGTGCTCGTCGCGGGGGCTGCCATGCTGCAGAGCCGGCGCGGAGGGACCAACGACACGCTGAACCGCCACGGCGACGAGACCGTCGTCGAGCGCGACCACCACCCCGAGGGGGCAGAGCGCTCCCACCTCGTCGGCAACCCGCCGATCGACACCATCACGACCCAGGGCTGGGGCGTGGCCCAGGCCGGCGAGGGCGCGATGCCCGAGGAGCTGCCGGAGGACGTCCACCCCGAGTACCACGAGGACCCGCACCACCGCCGCCGGCACTGACCGGCGCACCGGCGAGCTCGACCTCCACCACGACGCTCGACCGACCTGCCACCCGCGACCACGAGACCGACGGCCGCACCCCTTCGCGGGGTGCGGCCGTCGCCGTCAGGCCAGGTGCCAGACCGTCGTCGTGCGCAGGGTCTCGCCGGGGCGCAGCACGGTCGAGGGGAACTCCGGGCGGTTGGGGGCGTCGGGGAAAGCCTGCGTCTCCAGGGCGATGCCGGCCCGCGGCCCGTACGCGCGACCGGACAGGCCGACGATGCTGCCGTCGAAGTGCGTGCCGGTGTACACCTGCATCCCCGGCTGGTCCGTCTCGACGGTGAGCGTGCGCCCGCCGCGACCGGTGAGGACCGCCGCCGTCCGCATCCCCGAGCCCCGCAGGACGACGTTGTGGTCCAGGCCCCGAGCGTGGCGCAGCTGCTCGTCGTCGAGGGCGAGACCGTCTCCCAGACGACGCGGAGACCGCCAGTCCAGCGCGGTGCCGTCGACGGCCTCGACGCCCGTGGGCAGCAGGTCGGCGCCGACCGCGGTGAAGGCGTCGGCGTCGAGGCGCAGCTCGTGGTCCTCGACGCCGCCGCTGCCCTCGCCGTCGAGGTTGAAGTAGGCGTGGTTGGTGAGGTTGACGACCGTCGGCCGGTCGGTCGAGGCCGCGTAGTCCAGGTGCACGGTGCCGGGAGCGATGCGGTAGGTGACGTCGACCTCGAGCCGGCCCGGGAAACCCTGGTCTCCGTCGGCACTGCTCAGGTGGAGGCGCACGTGCTCGGGGCCGGCGTCCGTCACGGTCCAGACCCGGCGGTCGAAGCCGGCCGGGCCGCCGTGCAGGGTCGTGGTCCCCTCGTTGGCCGGCAGCACGTACGTCGTGCCGTCGAGGGTGAACCTTCCACCGGCGATCCGGTTGGCGTACCGGCCGATGGTCGCACCGAGGTAGCCCCCGTCGGACGCGTACGCACCGGGGTCCGCGTGGCCGAGGACGAGGTCGACGGGGTCGGGGGAGTGCGCGTCCTCGACGACCAGTCGACGCACGGCTGCGCCGGCGGTCATGACCTCGAGGGTGAGGCCGTCGGTCCGGAGCTCGACGGACGTGGGGTGGCGGGGGGTCGACACGGGTCCTCCTGCGCGTAGGTGGGGATGTGGTGCCGGGCGGCCTGTCGGGGCCTGTCTCTTATACACATCTGACGCTGCCGACGACGGA
>NZ_JBNDHY010000269.1:0-2512 GCF_056755315.1 Monashia sp. HAY1-2A | reverse complement strand
ACACCGAGTACCGCCCCATGAGCTCACGCAGCCGGGCGGTGAGGTCGTCGGTCTGGCGGACGTGGAGGTCGTAGGACAGGGCGGCGTAGAACATCTGGGTCCGGGCCTGGTAGCCCTTGCCGAAGTCGTCGGCCCGGCGCATCGCCTCGACGAGGTCGGCGGGGATGGTCTCGCCGTCGGCGTTGCGGGCGAAGGTCGCGAGCACCTTTGCGTCCCAAGCCCATTCCTCGAGCATCTGACTAGGGGCCTCGACGAAGTCCCACTCGGTGGCGACGCCGGAGAACCGCACCCAGCGTTGCCGGCCGGCCACGACGTGGTGCACGAGGTGGCCGAACTCGTGGAACAGCGTGACGACCTCGTCGTGCTCCATCAGCCCCCGGTTGAAGTTGCAGACGAGGACACCCTCGGCCAGCTGCGTGTCGCAGACCCCACGGACGAGGTCGAACTGGGCGGCGTGCTTGTACTTGCCCTCGCGCGGGTGCAGGTCCAGGTGGATGCGGCCGATGCGCTCCCCCCCGGAGGACACGTCGTACGTCGCGACGTCGGCGTGCCACGTCGCGGCCTCGCCGGCGGGCACCGGCGTCCATTCGAGGCCGAAGAGACGACCGGTGACGTCGAGCAGACCCTGGCGCACCTGCTCGAAGGGGAAGTACGTGCGCACCCGCTGGGCGTCGACCGCCAGCTGCTCCTTGCGGACCAGCTCGGCGTAGTAGAACGTGTCGGCGCCGTCGATGTCGGTGGCCGCCGGCACGTCCTCGCGCATCCGCTCGAGGAGCACGCCCTTGTCGCGCGCGGCGCTCTCGGTGGACAGCTCGGTGATGCGGTCGACGAACTCTCCGATGGCAGAGCCCTTCCCGATCATCTTGACCTCGGCGTCGTAGTCGGCCCACGTGTCGTAGCCGAGCAGGGACGCGTGCTCGCGGCGGACGGCGAAGAGGTCCTGCAGGACGCGGTCGTTGGCCGGCCAGCCGATGGTGAGGAACTCCGTCGTGATGGCGCGCCGCGCCTCGGCGTCGCGGGCGAACGTGCGGAACGGCACGACGTCGGGATAGTCGGTCGTCACCGTGACGAGCCCGTCGTCATCGGCGGGGTGGGCCTCGACCCAGTCCTGCGGCATGCCCTCGAGCCGGTCCGGGGTCACCCGGATGCTGCGGACGTCCTCGCGGATGTTCTTGCTGAACTCCTGGCTGAGCAGGATCGCCTTCTCGCTCAGGGCGCGCAGCCGGTCACGGGTCGCCTCGTCGCGGTCGACCCCGGACCGGCGGAAGTCCCGCAGGGTGCGCTCGAGGACGCGGGCGGCATCTGCGTCGAGGCCCGAGGCGTCGAGCCGCGCGAACACCGCGTACAGGTCGGCGTCGAGGCCGAGGTCGGTGTCGAGCTTCTGGACCTCCTGGGCCACCGACTCGGCGCGCTCGCGCACCCCCGCGTCGGGGTGCACCTCGGCGAACAGCGAGCCGACCGCCGCGGCGTTGGACAGCGCCACCTGCGCCTCGTTCCAGACCCGGAGCACCTCGAGGGCATCCGACGGGGGGTCGGCCTTGAGCCCGTCGACGAGGTCGCGCACGAGGGCCAGCTGCTGCTCACCGCGGGTGGCCACCCAGTCGAGCCAGTCGCCGCGGCCGGGCATCGGCAGGGGCGTCGGGGTGCTGTGCTGCTGCGCCACGGGCGCCGGGGTCGGTGTCGTCACGTAAGGCACCCTATGCCGGTTCTCCGACGCGGCGGCGACTGCTGTGCCGGCGTCGTGTCCGGTGCTGCGGTCGGTGACGCGGTCGGTGCTGCGGTGGGTGCCGCGTCCGGGGGGTCAGGGACGGTCGGACGGGTGCAGCGAGCGGCGGATGATCCCGGCCAGGTCGTCCTCGGTGACCGGCCGCGGGCTCGTCGCGAGCAGCCGCTGCTGCTTCATCGCCCCCTCGGCGAGGGCCTCGACGTCACCCTCGCCGTAGCCCACCCCGGCCAGGCCGTCGGGCAGGTCGATGTCTCGCATGAGGCGGCGCAGGACGCCGGGCAGCACGTCGGCGGGGTCACCGACGCCGACGTCGACGCCGGGCTCGAGCAGCCTGGCGGCCTCGAGGTGGCGGCTCGGGTCGGCCGGGAAGGTCCACCGGAACGCCTCGGGCGCCGTCAGCGCGACCGCGGTGCCGTGCGGCACGAGCGGCTCGCCCTTCGGGTAGCCCTCCGGGTGGTGGTCGCGGACCCGCCCGGCCACCGGGTAGGCGTTGGCGTGCGGCACGTGCACCCCGGCGTTGCCGAAGCCGAGGCCCGCGAAGGTCGCCGCGAGGGCCATCTCGCCGCGCGCCACCTCGTCGCCGCCGTCGTGCACGGCGGTGCGGAAGGCGCCGGCGAGCAGCGTCATCGCTCGCTGGGCCCAGAGGTCCGAGATCGGGTTGGCGCCGCAGTAGGGCACGCGCTCCCCCGGCGTCCTGTGCTCGAAGGACGTGTACGGCCGCGCCGTCCAGCTCTCGAGGGCGTGGCAGAGGATGTCCATGCCGGCGCTCGCCGTGACGCCGGCCGG
>NZ_JBNDHY010000268.1:0-2516 GCF_056755315.1 Monashia sp. HAY1-2A | reverse complement strand
CCCCCCCCCCCCCCCCCCCCCCCCCCCCCCCCCCCCCCCCCCCCCCCCCCCCCCCCCCCCCCCCCCCCCCAAACAACAACCCCCCCCCCCAGATTACTACGCGTCTCGTGGGCTCGGAGATGTGTATAAGAGACAGCCCGAACACCCTCCCCCAGCTGCACTCGCGGACCGAACGGTTCGTTCGGTGCCGAACCAACCGGTGTACCGACGCGTTCGAGCCTCACCGACACCTTCGGCACCGAACGAACCGTTCGGTGCCGAACGAGCCGGTGTACCGACGCGTTCGAGCCTCACCGACACGTTCGGGACCGAACGGTTCGTTCGGTACCGAACGAGCCGGTGTACCGACGCGTTCGAGCCTCACCGACGCGTTCGGGACCGAACGGTTCGTTCGGTCCCGGGGCGGGTCGGCGGGTCGGCGAGTGGGCCCAGTCGGCGGGTCGGGGGGTCAGCCGGGGCCGAGGCGACGCCGCAGCCGCCGGACGCCGAGTGCGAGTGCGACGTCGCGGTACTGGGCCGCCCGATGCACCTGGGCGCGCCAGTCGGTGCCCGTGACCCGGTGGTAGAGCTCGCACGGCACCTCGACGACGGTCAGCCCTGCGTCGATGACGTCGACCGTCATGCCCACCTCGACGCCCCAGCCCCGGGCGAACGGCGTGGCGGCCTCGACGGCGGCCGGTGAGAGGCACCGCATCCCGGACAACGGCTGCGTCGGGGCCCAGCCGGTCAGCTCCTCGATGCCCCGGCGGGCCAGGCCGACGACGAGGCCGTGCCCGCCGCCGGACTGCTGCTGCTCGGGCAGGGTCGCGATGGTGAGGTCTGCCTCGCCGCGGGCGACCGGCTCCACGAGGGCGCCGACGGCCTGCGCGGACGCCTCGAGGTCGGCGTCGACGAAGAGGACCGACGCCGCAGGGTCGACGCGGCCGACGCGGCGCATCCCGGCCAGGCGGCCGAGCCCGCTCATCATGGCGTCGGCCTTGCCGTGGTTGCGCACGAGCCTGACGACCTCGGCGCCCTCCTGCGCGGCGAGGACGGCGGTGCGGTCGGTCGAGCCGTCGTCGACGACGATGACCGCCACGACGCCGGGGATGGTGCGCACGCCGCGGATGGTCTCGGCGATCCGGTCCGACTCGTCGCGGGCCGGGATGATGACGACGACGGGCGGCTCGGAGCCCGGGGACGCAGGTCGCTGCGCGGTCACCGTCGGGGGCCGCTCAGCGGAGGGTGACCTGACGGTTCGTCAGACCGGCCTTCGCGCCCCGCTCGTCGGCGGTGAGCGGGTCGGTCGAGGCCGCCGCGGCCTCGAGGCGCTCCTTCATCGCGGCGACGGCGTCCTCGAACGAGGCGGGGGCGGCCGAGGGGTCGACCTCCCACACCGGGATGAGCAGGCCACTGGAGCGGAAGCAGCCGAGCAGGCGACCCTCGCCACCGAGGGCGCTGTCGCCGGCGGCGTGCAGCCGAGCGAGGGCGGTGGTGGCGGTGTCCTCGTCGAAGGGCAGCACCCAGCGGACGTACGTGCGCTCCCCGATGCGGCACCAGTAGCACGACGGCGCCGAGGTCAGCTTGACCGTCGGGATGGCCGACTCGTTGGCCCGCTGGAGCGACTCCTGGCCGTCCGCGTCGAGCTCGGCCTCGGCGACCCAGAAGTCGAAGCCCTCGTGGACGTCGATCTCGAAGGGGGCCTCGAGGTCGAGGAGGTCCTGCAGGCGGACCGTGTCGACGGTCGAGACGGGCAGCGTCTGCACCGGCGTGCCGGCCTCGGCGGCGACGGCCAGGCCGATCGCCTGGGCGATGTCGCGGCTCGTGTCACCGCTGGCGTTGCCGGACTGGATGCCGACGAGCACCTCACCGTTCTCTCGGTGCAGGCCCGGCCAGGCGAGCGGCAGCACCGTGGCGATGGTGACCTCGTCGGGCGCGCCCTCGGGGGCCCTGCCCTTCGCGAACCGAACCGTGGCCGTGGCGGCCGGGACGATCTCGCGCATCGCGACCCAGTCGGTCTCGCCGGGAAGGCCCTCGAAGGGCCGGGCGACGAACGGCGCCGGAGCGGGACGAGTGGTGCGGTCGGCGCGGACCCCGCGCGGACGACGAGATGCCTTACCCATGCGCGCCACCTTAGTGGGCCCGTGCGGCGCCTCACGCCAGCGCGGTCGCGAGGGGTCCGAGCGCCAGGACGTCGTCCGGTGTCGTCAGGTCCAGCGGCGCGAGGAACACCGTCGTCACGCCGTGGTCCGCGAGCCGGGCGAGGCGCTCCCGGTGCTGGGCGGGCGTACCGGCGTGGTGTCGTTCGGCGAAGACCGCGGCGGCGGTGCGGCCACGATGCCGTTCGACGGCCGACCACACGGCGACGCGGTCCGCGCCGACGAGCGGTAGGTCCAGGACCGTGGCGAGGGCGGCGTCGCGGTCGCGGCCGGCCTCCTCCACGAGCTGCAGGTAGCGAGCGACCCTGGCCAGGCCGGCGGCCTCGGAGGGGACGTTGCACCCGTCGCCGAGCCGGGCCGCGACGTGCAGGGTCCGGT
>NZ_JBNDHY010000267.1:0-2602 GCF_056755315.1 Monashia sp. HAY1-2A | reverse complement strand
CACGGTCCCTGCCGCCCAGTCCTCGAAGGACTCGCGGTCACGCTGCGACCACTCGAGGAAGGCGTCCTCGACGACCTCGTGCGCGACGCGGTGGTCGCCCTCGTCCCGGGCCGCGCGCACCGTGTACCCGGCCGGGATCGGCTGCGGCTCGATCTGCTTGCCGCGCGGCATCTCGAGGACCCACGAGGTCCACAGCGGCCGGTACCCCAGGGACTCGAACAACCGCTCGCCGCTCGAGCCGGCCGGCACGGGCTGGCCGACGAGCCCCGTCCCGTCACGCCGCGAGAGGCGCTGGCACCACAGCGCCAGGGCCGTGCCGATGCCGCGCCCGCGGGCCAGCGGGTGGACGTGGGCGTGCCCCCACCGGCCACGGTCGACCTCGCCGTACGCGACGAGCCGGCCCGCGTCGTAGACGCCGATCGTCTGGCGGTCGATGTCGAAGCTGGGGCGCTGCCAGTCCCCGACGATGTCGGCCTCCTCGATGACGACGGTGCCGACGTCGGCCAGCTCGGCGTCGCGCATCAGCTCGTAGACGTCCCGCGCCTCCTCCCGGCGCAGCGGGCGCCACGAGACGCCCTCGAGGTGCTCGAGGCCGAGGTCGTTGACGTCGTGGGTCGCCTCGGGCATCGGTGTCGTCATGGTCTCTCCGGTGCGGGTGTCCCGGTGGTGCCGGGAGGGGTGATGGCCCACCGACCGGGCGGGAGCCCGACGGGCCGTGACGACAGTGTCCAAGCGCCACGCCCACCCCTCAACCGACTTTCCGCCGTCGCGCCGGGGCCCTCGGCCGCCGCGACAGTGGGTGAGACCCCGGTGCCACATGCTGAGACAGCCAGTACGGCCGATTGACACCGCTGGGGCCGCGTAGGACGGTTGACGCGTGGCCCGACTCCTCGTACTTCCCTAGCGCGCCGACCAGCAGAACCGGTCAGCGCGCTCCCTTCCGTCCCGCCTTGGGACCGAAGGGTTTTTTTGTGGGCCGGGACGGGTCCACGAGGGACGGACGAGGGTCGCCGGCCACCAGAGACCGCAACACCGTGCAGTGCTCGAGACAAGGATGAGATCGTGAGCGACACGACGAAGCAGGCGCCTTCGCCCGCGGACGTGGCCTCCCTGGCCCGTCACCGTCCGACGCCGTCCTCCCCGGCGCGGCCCAGCGACCCCGGTGCCGCGGCGCCGGTCGCGCCCGCCGCCCCGGCCCGCGAGGTCACCGGCGCCCAGGCGCTCGTACTCTCCCTCGAGGCCATCGGCGCCGACACCGTCTTCGGCATCCCCGGCGGCGCCATCCTGCCGGCCTACGACCCGATGCTCGACTCCGAGAAGGTGCGCCACATCCTCGTGCGTCACGAGCAGGGTGCCGGCCACGCCGCCGAGGGCTACGCGGCCGCCACCGGCAAGGTCGGTGTCTGCATGGCGACCTCCGGGCCGGGCGCGACCAACCTCGTGACGCCCATCGCGGACGCGCATATGGACTCGGTGCCGATCGTCGCCATCACCGGGCAGGTCGCGAGCGGTGCCATCGGTACCGACGCGTTCCAGGAGGCCGACATCCGCGGCATCACGATGCCGATCACCAAGCACAACTACCTCGTCACCGACCCGGCCAGGATCCCGCAGGCGATCGCCGAGGCCTTCCACGTCGCCTCGACCGGCAGGCCGGGGCCGGTCCTCGTCGACATCAGCAAGGACGCGCTCCAGGCCACGACGACCTTCTCCTGGCCGCCACCGATCGACCTGCCCGGCTACCGGCCCGTCCTGCGACCGCACGGCAAGCAGATCCGCGAGGCCGCCCGGCTCATCGCCGCGGCCAGGCGTCCGATCTTCTACGTCGGCGGTGGTGTGGTCCGCGCCCGGGCGAGCGAGCAGCTGCGTCGACTCGTCGAGCTGACGCAGATCCCGGTGACGACGACCCTCATGGCCCGTGGCACGGTGCCCGACAGCGAGCCGCTCAACCTCGGGATGCCCGGCATGCACGGCACCGTGGCCGCGGTGACGGGCCTGCAGAAGTCG
Source organism: Monashia sp. HAY1-2A (assembly GCF_056755315.1). Taxonomy (NCBI): domain Bacteria; kingdom Bacillati; phylum Actinomycetota; class Actinomycetes; order Micrococcales; family Intrasporangiaceae; genus Intrasporangium; species Monashia sp. HAY1-2A. Next base: position 595 of record NZ_JBNDHY010000267.1, on the reverse strand, counting down.
GACCTCATCATCGCCCTCGGCGCCCGCTTCGACGACCGGGTCACCGGCCAGCTGTCGACCTTCGCGCCGGACGCGAAGGTCATCCACGCCGACATCGACCCGGCCGAGATCAGCAAGAACCGCATCGCCGACGTGCCGATCGTCGGTGACGTCGGCGAGGTCATCGACGACCTCATCGCCCAGATCACCCACGACCGCGCGGCGGCCGAGCCCGGCTCGGGCGCGTGGGACTACGCCGAGTGGCGCGAGCGCGTCGCCGGCTGGAAGTCGACCTTCCCCCTCGGGTGGACCGACAGCGAGGACGGCACGCTCTCGCCGCAGTACGTCATCCAGCGCATCGGCGCGTTGACCGGCCCGGAGGCCACCTACGTCGCCGGCGTCGGCCAGCACCAGATGTGGGCGGCGCAGTTCGTGCAGTACGAGCGCCCCAACGCCTGGCTCAACTCCGGCGGCCTCGGGACGATGGGCTACTCCGTGCCGGCCGCCATGGGGGCCAAGGTCGCCGAGCCGGAGCGCACGGTCTGGGCCATCGACGGTGACGGTTGCTTCCAGATGACCAACCAGGAGCTGGCCACCTGCGTCATCAACAACATCC
>NZ_JBNDHY010000266.1:0-2610 GCF_056755315.1 Monashia sp. HAY1-2A | reverse complement strand
GCCCGATGGCGTGCTCAATGTCGTTACGGGCCAGGGTTCTACGACGCCGCGAGCCCTGGCACTGCACCCCGACGTCGACACGGTCGCCTTCACCGGGTCGACGGAGGTTGGCAGGGAGTTCCTGCGCTACGCCGCGGACTCCAACTTGAAACGGGTCTGGCTGGAGCTCGGCGGGAAGTCACCGAGCATCGTGCTGCCGGACGCCGACCTTCCTGCAGCTGTGGCGGGCACCGCCGGAAACATCTTCTTCAACCAGGGCGAGATGTGCACGGCACCCTCGCGTCTCCTTGTGCACCGTTCGGTGCGAGACGAGGTGGTCGATGGGGTCGTCCGGGCTGCGGAAGCGCTGCACATCGGTGACCCGCTGGACCCTGGGACCCAGGTCGGTCCGCTGGTCAGCGCAGCTCATCGGGAGCGAGTCGAGGCGCACACCGCCCGGGCCCTCGATGAGGGCGCGCGGTTACGTACCGGCGGGGGTAGGCCACCCGTTCCGCAGGACGGCTTCTACTCCCGGCCCACCGTGCTGGACAACGTCGAGCCGCACATGGCCATCGCCCGGGATGAGGTGTTCGGGCCGGTCCTGTCGGTTCTCACGTTCGAGGACGAGGCCGAGGCCGTGCGTATGGCAAACGACTCGGTCTACGGCCTCGCCGCCGCCGTGTGGACCCGCGACGTCGGAACCGCCCACCGGGTCTCCCGCCGGCTCCAAGCCGGGACGGTGTGGGTGAACTGTTACGAGGAGGGCGACATGACCGTTCCCTTCGGCGGTTACAAGCAGAGCGGCAACGCTCGTGACAAGTCCGTCCACGCGCTGGAGAAGTACACGGAGCTCAAGACCACCTGGCTGGCCCTGTGAGCCGTCGACCGCTGATCATTGTTCCGGCTCGGTTCTCCGAGTCCGCGTCAGCCCTGAGGTTTCGCGCTGAGGTCACTGCGCGCGCCTTGGCTACTGCAGTGTTCGAGGCCGGGGGTGAGCCGGTCGCCGTGCATCCTCACGCGCCGGACGGGCTGGTGGATGAGGTGCAGGTCGCCGATCGCTTCGACTTCGCTGACGGAGTGCTACTGCCCGGAGGCGGAGACATCACGCCGGCCCTGTATGGCGGCGTCGAGCATGCGGAGCACTACGACATGGATCCTGAGCAGGACGCCTTCGACCTCGCTGTGGCGCGATGGGCGTTTCGCACCGGGCGGCCGCTGCTTGCCGTCTGCCGGGGGCTGCAGGTGGCGAACGTCGCGATGGGCGGAACCCTGGTTGCTCACATGGATCGTCCGCACCGCCATGTCGTCTCCGAGCTCGCACTCGAGCCGGGGTGCGCCCTGACCCAGGCTCTCGGCACCCGCATGCTGTCGGTCAGCTGCTACCACCATCAGGCGCTGGACCGGCTGGGTGATGGGTTGGTGGCGGTCGCCCGGTCGGTAGACGGCACCGTGGAGGCCGTCGAGATGGTTGCACCCGACACGCCATGGTTCCTGGGCGTGCAGTGGCACCCGGAAGACACCGCGGCGATCGACCCCCTGCAGAAGGGCATCTTCACCCAGTTCGTGGCAGCCAGCCGTCGGACGCTGCAGCCGTCGAGCTGAAAGCCATCGGCACCGGCCGGGCGTGGCTCAAGAGTGAAGCAGTGATCGATCCAGTAGGACGTCCGGCGGGTCGACAAGGCCGGCCACGTCGGCGGGCCACCTGCCACGGAGCGACGTTCCGGGCTCGGTCCACGGCGCCAGGATCTGCTCGACCAGGAGCCGCTGCATCGCCGGTGGCGTGCGCTGGGGCAGTGTCACCACTCGGACCTGCATGGCATGCACGGTGGTAACGAGCAGCTCTGCCAGCGGCGCCGGCTCCGCCTCGGCTCTCAGGTCATGGGCCTCGATCGCCTGCTCGAGCATCTCCTGGGTGCTCCGGGTCCAGGCTTGGTGTTCCTTGGGCAGCAAGGTGCGGAGGCCCTCGTCGGTGGTGATCCGGCCCCAGAAGCAGACGACGATGCGGGCCTCGTCGACGGTCGCGGCCTCCATGGGAAGCAGCTCGCGCAACGTCGCCAGGAGCGCGTCGAGACCCTTCAGACCGGCAGCGCGTTCGGCGGCGCGCGCATTGGTCCGGGCGAAGACCTCTTCGTAGGTGGCGGCCAGCAAGGCGTCCTGATTCGTGAAGTAGTGGCCCACCGCCCCGTTGGCGACGCCGAGCTCCTTGGCGATGGCCCGCATGGTGGCGCCCCCGAGCCCATCCCGGGCCACGAGACGCAGGGTGGCATCGATGATCTCGGCCCGGCGCTGTTGGTGGTCGACAAGTTTCGGCACGGTGCCGCCCTCTCCTCGGTGCTGGCTGTTCAGCCACGACTGTCGCCGCGGACCGGCAGGGCCGACCCGAGCCGGGCCCATCGGGGGCGGCGATCGCTCGCCGCTGAGCCTACCGCGAGTTTTTGGTCATGCGTCCAAGAAAACTCTGGACACGGATGGGGGGCTGTCGCTACGGTGGCAGAAGTTGACTCTACAAGTGTAGAAGAAAACAAGGCAACGAACCGCCCACGGGCCACGAGAGGCAGGGACACGATGACGATCCCCGGAGCGCCAACTCCCTTCGAGGCGGCACCGACGGCCCCGGCACAGCTGCAGGAC
>NZ_JBNDHY010000265.1:0-2652 GCF_056755315.1 Monashia sp. HAY1-2A | reverse complement strand
TCCGTCGTCGGCAGCGTCAGATGTGTATAAGAGACAGGTCCCTCGCTCCCGTCCATGGGCCGGGCCCCGGACGGTCGCCGGGGCGTCCCGTGGGACACTCGGTCGTCGACAGGTCGCCGCTGTCGGCCCCGTTGGACGCGTGAGCGCAGCGAATGGGTGGGGACCCCTGACCCCACCCATTCGCTGGAACGCCGTTCCAGCGAAACTCATGATCCACACGAAGGGCGCAGATGTCAACAGACCGGGTCTACGACAACAGCTCCCGGGCGCAGGCGGCCCGGGCGACCCGGCGGCGCATCGTCGACGCCGCGCGGGGCATGCTCCTGGCCGACGGCTACCACGCGATGTCGGTCAGCCAGCTCGCCTCGACCGCCGGGGTCAGCGCCCAGACCGTCTACAACGCCATCGGCGGCAAGGCCGACGTCGTCAAGGCCGTCTACGACGTGCTCCTCGTCGGGGACGACGAGCCGGTTGCCATGCAGGACCGGCCGGAGTTCCGCGCCATGTCGGACGCGCCCGACCGCCAGGGCTTCGTCCGCGCGTACGCGGCCCTGTGCGCGACGATCTACGAGCGCGTGGGCCCGCTGCTCGGCGTCATCCTCGCCCAGGGCGCGGGCGGCGACACCGGCCTGCAGGCGTTCGTCGCGACGATCGACGCGGAGCGCCGGGCGGGCAACACGAACGCGCTCAACGCCCTCGAGGAGACCCACGGCCTCCCCGGAGGCCTGGACCGCGAATGCTTCACCGACCTCGTGTGGACGTTGACGGCCCCCGAGATCTACGACCGGTTCGTCCGCCGCTGCGGGTGGACCCACGAGATGTACGCCGCCTGGCTGGCCGAGGCGCTCGTGGCCGTCTTCGACCGGGCCGGGACAGGAGGGCAGTGACCGATGCCGCGCCAGATCGCGACGAGCACGACCGTCGACCGTGAGGCGATGCTCGACTTCGTCCGTCCGCGCCACTCGATGGTCCTCGTGACCACGCGCTCGGACGGGCGCCCCCAGGCCTCGCCGGTCACCGGCGGGGTCGACGAGCGGGGCCGCATCGTCATCTCGACCTATCCCGAGCGGGCCAAGACGACCAACGCCCGGCGTCGCCCGGAGGTCACCGTCCTCGTGCTGTCCGACGACTTCGGGGGCGAATGGATCCAGGTCGACGGTGACTGCGAGGTCATCGACGTGCCCGACTCCGTCGAGCCCCTCGTCGACTACTACCGCTCGGTCTCCGGCGAGCACCCGGACTGGGACGAGTACCGCCGGGCCATGCGTGACCAGGGCAAGTCGCTGCTGCGGGTCACCCCGACGCGGTGGGGGCCGGTCGCCAAGGGAGGCTTCCCCGCCCGCCTCGCCTGACCGGCCGGCCTGCGTAGGCTGGCCCCCGTGCTGCGCGTCGGGGTCACCGGAGGGATCGGGTCGGGCAAGTCGACGGTGTCACGGCGGCTCGGCGAGCTCGGCGCGCACGTCGTCGATGCCGATGCCGTGGCCCGCGAGGTCGTCCAGCCCGGACGGCCGACGCTCGAGGCGATCCGGCAGCGGTTCGGCGACGCCGTCGTCCGCGCCGACGGCACCCTCGACCGGCCGGGCCTGGCCGCCGTCGTCTTCGCCGACCCGGACGAGCTGGCTGCGCTCGACGCCATCACCGGCCCGGCGATCGTCCGACGTGTCGCGGCCTCGCGCGCGGACGCGCCGCCGGACGCCGTGTCCGTCTACGACATGCCCCTGCTCGTCGAGCGCGGCCTCTGGGTGCACGAGCACCTGTCCGTCGTCGTCGAGGCCGACGAGGAGACGCGCGTGCGACGGCTCGTCGAGCAGCGTGGGCTCGACGCCGACGACGTCCGGCGCCGCATGGCCGCGCAGGCCACCGACGAGCAGCGACGCGTCGCCGCGGACGTGCTCCTCGACAACACCGGGTCGCCCGAGGCACTGACCGGCGCCGTCGACCGGCTCTGGCACGAGCGCCTCCGGCCCTGGGCCGACAACCTCGCCGCCGGGCTGCGCAGCCGCCGCCCCGACCGTGGCGCCGTGGTCGAGCCGCGAGCCGACTGGGAGGCCCGGGGCGAGCGCGTCGTCGCGCGCCTCGCCGCCGCCCTGGCCGGCACCGGCGCCGTCACCGAGGTGTCGCACGTCGGGTCGACCTCCGTGGCCGGGCTCCTGGCCAAGGACGTCATCGACGTCCAGGTCGGTGTCCGGCACCTTCCCGACGCGGACGGCGAGGCCTTCGGGACGGCGTTGCGCGACGCCGGGTACGTCGTCGCCCACGGTATCGACGCCGACACCCCGCACCCCGCAGGAGCCGACGCGTCGGCCTGGGCCAAGCGCTTCGCCGGCGGGTGCGACCCGGGCCAGGTCGTGCAGGTCCACGTGCGCGAGCACGGCTCGCCGGGCTGGCGCTTCGCGCTGCTGTTCCGTGACTGGCTGCGCGCCGAGCCGGCCGAGCGCGACGCGTACGCCGCCGAGAAGCGCCGGCTCCTCGCGCTCGACGACGACACGTCGGCCTACGTCGATGCGAAGGAGCCGTGGTTCGAGGGCGCCTGGCACCGTGCCGAGGCGTGGGCCCGCCGCACCGGCTGGCGTCCCTGACCGGTCCCGGGGCCGGACGGGCGTGGGACCGGTTGGGGGCTGTCTCTTATACACATCTGACGCTGCCGACGAC
>NZ_JBNDHY010000264.1:0-2701 GCF_056755315.1 Monashia sp. HAY1-2A | reverse complement strand
TCCGTCGTCGGCAGCGTCAGATGTGTATAAGAGACAGTCCTGGGGGCGTTGGCAGCTGCTCGGTGTGTTGCGGGCACAGGGCGGGCGGACGCGTCGGGCGGGGGGACGCGTCGGTGGGTGACGAGGAGCTCAGCGGAGGTTGTGCAGCTCGCGGCGGGTGAGGAAGGCGCGGGTGCCGAGGGCCATGACGAAGGCGAACCCGCCGGCGATGACCGCGACCCAGTAGCCGTGCTGGGAGCCGACGCGGTCGACGACGGCGCCGGACACCGCCGACCCGGCGGCGATGCCGATGATGAGGCCGGTGAGGACGATCGTCATGCCCTCGTTGAGCTGGGCCTTGGGGACGATCCGCTCGATGAGGTTCATCGTCGTGATGAGCGTCGGCGCGGTGGCCATGCCGGCGACGACCATGAGGCCGGCGAGCAGCCAGAGGTTCGGCGCGAAGAGCAACGGGGCCTCGAGCACCCCCATGCCGAGGGCGCCGGCCACGAGCAGCTTGACGAGGTTGCGCCCGTGAGAGACGTGCCCGAAGACGAGCCCGGCCAGCCCCGACCCGACGGCGTAGAGGGCGAGGATGGCGCCCGCCGTGCCCTGGGCGCCGTGGTCCTCCGCGACGGCGAGGGTGACGACCTCGTTGACGCCGAAGATCGCCCCGGTCATGACCATGATGAACGCGAGCGGGATGAGCCCCGGGTTGTGGTGCGCATGCCCCTCGGGACGCTCGTGGTGCGGCACGACGGGTGGCTCGGTCGATCGCGCCGAGATGAAGACGGCGACCCCGATGCCGTACGCCACCGTGGCGACGACGAACCCGGCCTCCGGGAACCAGGCCGTGGCCAGCCAGATCGCCACGACCGGCCCGATGACGAACGTCAGCTCCTCCATGACCTGCTCGAACGACATCGCCGAGTGCAGCGACCGCGGGTCGTGGGCGAAGATGTGCGTCCACCGCGCCCGCGCCATGGTCCCCATGTTGGGGATCGCGCCGCAGAGCGGGAACGTGACGAAGAGCAGCCAGGACGGCCAGCCCTTGTACGACGTGACGACGGTCATGACCGCCCAGAAACCGGACCACAGGAAGAACGGGATGGCGATGCGCCGCTGCCCGTACCGGTCGACGAGGCGACCGAGGAAGGGCGCGAAGAGCGCGAGGGCCACCATGCCGACCGCGACGACGGCGCCGGCCAGCTCGTACGAGCGGGACCGGGCGGCGACCATGGCGACGACGGCCACACCGAACATCGAGCCCGCGGTGCGGGCCACCATCCCCCCGGCGATGAAGGTGCGAGCGCCCGGCACCTCGAAGAGAGGTCGGTAGGACGCGAGCACGGACAGCTCCTCCTCGGTCGGCGACGGCACCCTCGCCATAGTGCCACCAAGCGGACCGTGGGCCGAAACGACGCCGTCCGCCGGCCGGCCGGCCGGGTCAGCGGCCGTGGCGTCGGCGCAGCGACCACATCTGCGGCGAGCGCTCGAGCTCGACGGCGACGTCCCACGGCAGCCCGCCCGGGGCGGTCTCGCGGCGGAAGCTCGCGACCATCCGGCGCGCCAGCGCGGGGTCGCGGGCGACGCGTCGGGCCAGGGCGAGCGCCTGCTCCTCGACGTCGGCGTCGTCGTGCGACGCCCAGGCGAGGCCGAGCGCGACGGCGCGGTCGCCGTCGACCTCGTCACCGAAGAGGCCGAGGGCCGCCGCGGCCTCACGGCCGGCGACGCGGTTGAGCAGCGTGAAGTGCCCCCCGCCCGGGTGGATACCGATCTGCGCGAACCCGGGCAGGAGCCGCGCGCTGCGCGACACGATGCGAAGGTCGGTGGCGAGCGCGAGGTTGAGCCCGGCCCCCACCGCGGCGCCACGGACGGCAGCGACGGTGGGGACGCCGATGGCGCCGACGGTCGTGAACGCCGCGTAGACGGTCTCGAGGTTGCGGTACGCCTCGTCCTCGACGGGGTCGGCTCCGGTGTCGGCGAGGACGCTGCGCACCGCTCCGGCGCAGAAGTGCTCGCCGCCGGTCACGACGACGGCGCCCACCGCGGGGTCGGCATCGGCCGCCCGGGCCGCGTCGGCGAGCTCGACCGACATCTCGACCGAGAGGGCGTTGCGCCGCCCGGGCGCGTCGAGGGTGATGAGAGCGACGCCGTCGGCAACCTCGTACCGGACCTCGTTCATCTGCGGATCTCCTTCGGTACCAAGACAGTTCACGTGGTCCGGTAGTCGCGGCTCTTGGCCCGGCCGGTCGTCACGAGGGTCCACAGCCGCTCGTGACCGGCCGAGGTGGCGAGCACCGTGAGGGTCTCGTCCCACTCGTGCACCGAGCCGTACTCGCTGCGTCGGGCGAGGATCGGCTTCGTCAGCGTGTGCAGCTCGTGCTCGAGCGTCGTGCCGATGGCGCCGAGGACCTGGTGGGCGTTGCGGACGACGACCGACGCGCCGTGGCCGACGCACGACTTGGCGACGCCGACGGCGAACAGCATGCCGCGGTCCTGCCAGTCGGAGGCCGCCGCCCGGGCGACGGCCGCGTCGGTGGCGGCCCGGGCGAGGGCGGTCTCGGCGGCGATGTCGGCAACCAGGTGCTGGACGGCCTGGAATCGCCCGATCGGCCGGCCGAACTGGACGCGGTCGCGCACGTGGGCGAGGACGACCTCGAGGACCCGCTCCATCGCCCCGACGACCTGGGCCGAGCGCGCCAGTGCCCCGCGGTGGTGG
>NZ_JBNDHY010000263.1:0-2808 GCF_056755315.1 Monashia sp. HAY1-2A | reverse complement strand
GAGTGGGCACTGCTCGACGCACCCGTGGCGGATGCCCGCACTCCTGGGGCGGCGGACCTGCACGCATTGGGCGCAGGTTCACGAGGAGACGGACCGTCTCTGTCGTCGCCACCATCGCTCGTGCCGCGGCGGATGTCACACGGGCGCCGCGGGTACCTCGACGGGACCAGGGTGCTCATGGCGCGAACGACGGTGCGGCACGTGCCGGTGGCCGGCGCCGCTCGCGGGCCTCGTGGCCGCGAGGAGGCCTGTGCCGCAGAGCAGTACGGCGAACGCGACGGCCGGCGCGACGTCCCCCACGAGGAAGAAGACCGGCCGGTTGCCGAGGATGTCGACCCCGACGACCGACACCATGAGGATGCCGAGGAACACGACGAAGGCCGCGACCGCGGCGAGGATGTCCGGCCACCGACGTGCCTCCGCGGCAGCCGCGTCGCTCCCACCGGGTGACCGAGGACCGTGGTCGAACCGCAGGAAGGCGGCGACGAGCGCGGCGGTCACGGCAGCGAGCACGACGAACAGCACGGGACGCGTCAGCCACCACGACACCGATGCGACCGCCGGCCGCCTGATGCCGACGGCACGGAGCGCGAGCAGCGTGACCATGAGCGCCGTGAGGTGCCAGAGGAACGCGGTCATGGCGAACCGGCCGACGACGGCGACGCCCTTCCAGACAGCCGGCCGCGCCAGCGCTCGGTCCGCGAGCGGGCGGACCGCGACGACCAGGCCGCAGATGCCGATGCCCTGCGCGAGGAGGGCGACCGTCGGCGGGGCCATGTTCGAAACGGCCTCTCCCGGCAGCCCGACCATCGACACCGGGTAGGCCCCGAACCCGACGAGCAGGGCCATCGCCGCGGAGCCGCCGACGGCCATCACGGCGCCGACGCGCGGCGTGAGCCGCCCATCACGCCAGAGGAACCCGAGCTGGTGAAGGGCCAGCCACACGAGCGCGAACTGGAGATTCCCCACGAGCGCCGGGCCGCCGCCGAACCGCACGGCATCGACGACACAGGCCGCCGCGACGAGGGCGACGACGACCCGGACCCCGAACCGCAGGTGCAGTCGTCGCAGGAGTGGCGCGAAGGCGCAGACCCCGAGGTAGATGCCGACGAACCACAGCAGCTGTGGCACGAGGACGAGCGCGTCACGCGCGAGCCGAGCCCGGTCGGAGGGGCCGGAGGTCACGCCCGACAGGTGGGCCGCGACGCCGGCCGCGACCCAGACGACGAGGAAGGCAGCCGTCGGACGCAGCAGGCGCGTCGTGCGGGACCGCACGAACGCGGCGTATCGGCCCCGCGGCGCCGGCCATCGTCGCTCGAGCGACTCGAGGGCGTGGGCGTGGGCCAGGCCGCCGACGAGGAAGAACAACGGCATGACCTGGAGCACCCAGGTGAGCGGCTGGAGCGCGGGCACCGCGACGAGCGCGTTGGAGATGTGGCCGTCGGCCGTGATGTCGACCATCAGCCAGTGCCCGAGCATGACGACGACGAGCGAGCCGGCACGCAGCGTGTCGGCCCAACGGTCCCGGTTCGAGGGTGTCGCTGCGTCGACCTCGGCGGCGGTCGGTCCGGGCGAGCGCGAGTCCCGGGCGCGCGGTCGCGGGCTGCGCGAGGTCCGCGGGGAGGTCGTCGTCACCTCGTCATGACAGCACGACCGGCGACCCGAGCGGATGGGTTCACGTGCTCAGGTCGCCGGTCGGAGGGTTGGGCGCCGGAGGGGTTTCCGGCGCGTGGGCGCGTCAGCCCTGGGGCGGCGTCGTCGTCCCTGGGGGTGTCTGGCGTCGGCTTGTGGAGTCGGCCGCCGGCTCAGTAGCCGTCGTCGCGACGCTCGACGCGGCGCTCGACGACCTCGTCGGTGTCACGGTGCTCGACGACGTCCGGGCCGCCCCGGCGCTCGGTGACGACCGTGTGCTGGGTGCGCGTCCGCTGGGCGTTCATGATGAGGCCGAGGATGATCGCGAGCGCGCCCGCGACCATGAGGATGATGCCGACCGTGTTTCCCGTGCCGCTGCTCATGTTGAGAACGTCGGAGTCGAGGTTGGTGAAGTAGAAGATCGCACCGACCACGAGAAGGAAGATCCCGAGTCCGATACCCATCTGCACTCCTTCGTCGGAGCGCGCCCTGCTGGCACGCCTCTCGAAGGCCCCATACCCCACGGTCTGCGTTTCCGCACGGCCCCGCCGCCGCCGCTGGCGCCCGGTCCCGGCCCTCAGTACTGCTGACGGGTGCGACGGGCCTGACCCACGCGGCCACCGATGGCCGCGACGAGGAGCAGGACCACTGCGACACCGAGCGCCGCCCCGAGCTCGACGTAGAGGCCCCTGGCGGCCAGGCCGTAGGCCGCGTCGGCCACCGTGCGCGCCACGGCGGGCGCGACGGCCGGATCGACGCGGTCGATGAGCGGGCCGCGGGCCATCATGACGGCCAGGACGCCGAGGAGTGACACCACACCCCAGCCGACCGCGAGCCACGCTGCCGCACGGGCGTGCCGCACCGCGACGACGATGGCGAGCAGCCCGAGGACGGCGACGGCGAGCGGACCCCACGTCCCCCAGGTCGATGTCAGCCGGTAGAGCCGCTGGGCCGTCGCGAGCTGGGCCTCCTCGACGAGGGGGACGCGGATCGTCGGCTTGAGCGCCGCCGCGACGTCGGCGGCACCGGCCTGCTGGAGGGCCGACGTGACGCCGGGCAGGGGCACCTGCAGGACGAGGGAGACCCGGCCGTCGGCATCGACGGGAGTGTGGGCCCGGCCCTGCATGATCGCGACGAACCGCTGGTGCGCCTGGCGGATCGACGCCGTCCACGCTC
>NZ_JBNDHY010000262.1:0-2832 GCF_056755315.1 Monashia sp. HAY1-2A | reverse complement strand
GGACTACGAGCCAGCGGGCGAGTTTCCTCGTGTGCGTGCGTCCTCCGCGGGCGCCCGCCTGGCGGAGACCGTCATGGTGTACCGACCTCGAAAAACCGGGCCTCCGCAACAATGCAGCCAATAGCTTCATCGGTCGTAAAAGAAGTTATGATCTTCATATGGGCTCGATGAAGGCTGAATCTTCACCCGTCGTCCTCATCGGCGACATCGTCGACTCCCGGCTGCATCCCGACCGGCAACGGCTCCACGACTCCATCGAGGAGGCGATCGCGTCCGCGAACCAAGCGGTCACGCCGCTCGACCCGCTCGTCATCACACTGGGCGACGAGTTCCAGGGCGTCTTCGCCACGCTCGGCGACGCCCTCACGGCCAGCTTTCGCGTGCGCGCCCGGTTGCACCCCGACGCCGACGTCCGGTTCGGACTCGGCCGGGGGGCCGTCTCGACGCTCGACCCGGTGCGCGGTGTCCACGACGGCCCCGGCTACTGGGCCGCCCGCGACGCCATCGTCGAGATCGAGGAGCGCGCGAGCCGTCCGCAGTCGCGCACGGCGCGCACCGCCTACTCCCCCGGCCCGGCCCCAGGACGACCCCGCGGTGCCGGCGCGACCGCGGCGGCCGCCGACACGACGGACGCTGCCGACGCGTCGGAGGCCGACACGTCCGACGCGTCGGACACGTCGGACACCGCTGACACGGCGACGGCGCTGCGCGCCGCCCTCGACTGTCTGGACTTCGTGGTTGGCTCCATGTCGACGACGACCCGCGACATCCTCGGAGGACTCATGGACGGCCAGAGCCAGCTCGACGTCGCCGCGCGGCTCGGCGTCAGCCCGTCCGCCGTGTCGCAGCGGGTGCGGCGCGACGGCGTCGGCGTGGTCCTCGACGCCATGGCGGCGCTGGGGCGGCTGTCGTGACCTGGCTGTCGGTCGTCCTCGTCGGGCTCGGCGTCGCCGACCTCGTGCGCTCCTCGTCATGGCGGCACTCACGGCTCGTAGCGCACGTCGCCGGCCCGCTGGTCGTCGTCGTCGTGGCGGTCGTCGCGGGCCTGCGCTCGTGGTCGGACGTCGTCGCTCTCGCCCTCGCCCTCGTGGCGTGCGCCGCCTGGATGCAGCTGTCGCACCACGCCCAGCTCACCGGACGCCGTTCGCTCGCCGCGCTCACCGTCTTCGGCGCCGTCGTCGTCGGGCTGCTCCTCTTCTCCGGAGCGGCCAGCCGACCGGGCGGGCTCCTCGAGACGTGGCTGCACTGGGCCGACCTGCCGGGCGGCACGTCCCACTCACCCGCCCGCGTCCTGCTCATCGCCGGCCTCGTGTCCTTCAACGTCGCCACGGCCAACGTCATCGTGCGCCTCGTCCTCGTCGTCATCGGCGCCCTGCCCCCCGGCGCCCGCACGGCCCAGGGGTCCGCGGCCGCCTCCGTGCCCGTCGGGGTACCCGGTGGTGCTCCGACGGCAGGTGGGTCGGCCGGCCCGTCGATCGGCCCGGCCGACCGTCTCAAGGGCGGTCGCCTCCTCGGGCCCATGGAGCGACTCGTCATCCTCGGTCTCGGGCTCGCCGGCGAGCTGGGCGCCGCCGGCATCGTCATCGCCGCCAAGGGCCTGCTCCGCTTCCCGGAGGTCCAGGCCGCGGCGCGCACCTCCGGTCCCGGGGGCAGCTACGGCGGCGGACCGGCCGGCATCGACGACGTCACCGAGTACTTCCTCGTCGGTAGCTTCGTCAGCTGGCTCATCGCCCTGACGACCCTCGCCTTCGCACACTGACACACTGGCCCGCATGGTCCCCACCCCACGACGAGCACGCCGAGTCGCCCGCAGGATGCGATCCCGCCTGACCCGACTGCGCGCCGACCTGCCCGACGTGCGCGACGCCGCCCTGAGCCGCGCGCGGACCAGGCTGTGGCGAGGCCGCCGGCACGACCTGGCCATCGCGCTGCACCTCTACTACCCCGAGCTGTGGCCAGGGCTCGTGACCTACCTCGACAGGGTGGGCTCCGGACGTGTCGACCTGTTCGTCACCCTCCCGAGCGGTCACGGGTCGCTGGCGGCGACGATCCGGGCGCGCTACCCCGGAGCCCGCTGCCTCGTCGTGCCCAACCGTGGACGCGATGTCCTGCCGTTCACCCTCGTCGCCGCTGCCCTGCAACGCCTCGGCTACGTCGGGGTCCTCAAGATCCACGCCAAGCGCTCACTGCACTCCGACTCCGGCGACACCTGGCGCGACACGATGCTCGAGCAGCTGCTCCCGGCCGAGGAGCAGACGGTCGAGGACATCCTGCGGACCCTGCGGCGTCCCGACACCGGCGTCGTCGGCCCGAGCGGCACCTACTTCCCGCTCTCCACCTACTGGAGCGGCAACGCCACCACGGTCCGCCGGCTGCTGGCGCCCCATGTCTCCGCCGAGGCGCTCGGTCACCTGGACCGACCCGAGGAGCTCGGATTCTTCGCGGGAACGATGTTCTGGGCCCGGCTCGACGCCATCGCCCCGCTCCTCGCCGAGCCCACCCGGGCCTACGTTCGCGAGCCGACACCCAAGGACGGCACGCTCGCCCACGCCCTCGAGCGCGCCTTCTGCGTCCTCCCCGCGCTTCAGGACCGGTCGATCCACGAGTGCGACGGGGTTGTCGTCCGGGCGCGGGCCCGCACCGCAGCACCCGTTCCGGACTGGTACCGCGAGTCGGCCCGCCGCGCGTGGGAGCAGGAACGCGCGGCCTCCCGGCTGCCGGCCGCCGACCTGGCCGACTGAACCCATCGAGCCGCGCGCCTGCACGGCTCGGTGACCAAGGCCGCACGCAGCCGGCGCGGGGGTGCGCCGCGCACGCTGGTAGCGTCGGAGC
>NZ_JBNDHY010000261.1:0-2919 GCF_056755315.1 Monashia sp. HAY1-2A | reverse complement strand
GCGTCGGGTCTCGTGTCGTGACGCTTTTCGACCGATATGCGTCAGTGCTTCTTACGTGACAGTGCGTCGGGCTCCGGCCACCGCACCGCAACCCGGCAGCAGCGAGACAGGCACCCCCACAGCGTCGCGGTCTCGGCCGCGTCCGTCATGCAGAAGGAGCGTCCCACGTGGCTCGAGCACCCTTGCCCACCTCAGCGACACGACCTCACCCCGACCTGCTCGGTCCGGATGCCGGCGCGGCAGACCCCCAGGACGGACCGGCGCCGGCCAAGAAGCTGCGCTCCCGGCACGTCACGATGATCACGCTCGGCGGCATCATCGGCGCCAGCCTGTTCGTCGGCTCGGCCAACATCATCCGGGCGACCGGCCCGGCCGCGGCGATCTCCTACCTCGTCGGGGGCCTGCTGGTCTTCCTGGCCATGCGCATGCTCGGCGAGATGGCAGCCGACCGGCCCGCCGTCGGATCCTTCATGGAGTACGCGAGGGTCGGCCTCGGCAGCTGGGCGGCCTACGTCGTCGGATGGCTCTACTGGTACTTCTGGGTCGGCGTCATCGCCTACGAAGCCGTCGTCGGAGGCGGCATGGTCCACACCTGGTTCCCGTCCGTCCCGGCCTGGGCAGGGTCGCTCACGCTGCTCGCGGTCTTCGTGACGACGAACCTCATCTCGCTGCGGTCCTTCGGTGAGACCGAGTTCTGGCTCGCGAGCATCAAGGTGGTCGCCATCGTCGTGTTCCTCACTGCCGGAGTCCTGTTCGCGTTCGGACTCTGGCCGTCCAGCAGCTGGTCGCTCGGCAACCTCTGGGCCCACGGCGGGTTCATGCCGAACGGTGTCGGCGTCGTCATCTCGTCCGTCGCGCTCGTCCTCTTCTCGTACTTCGGCACGGAGATCGCGGTGATGGCCGCCGCCGAGTCCGAGGACCCCGCGTCCGGGATCCGACGCGCCGCACGCACCGTGATCTGGCGGGTCATGCTGTTCTACGTCGGGTCCATCCTCGTGATCGTGACCCTCGTGCCGTGGAACGAGCTCCCCTCGCCCGACGTCGTGGCGCCCTTCACGCACATCTTCAGGATGTTCGGCGTGCCCGGTGCCGAGACCATCATGAGCCTGGTGATCTTCACGGCCGTCGTGTCCGTGCTCAACTCGGGCACCTACTCCGCGTCGCGGATGTTCGCGGCCCTCGCCGAGCAGCGCCTCGCGCCCGCTGCGGTCGCGCGGCGGACCAGGCGTGGTGTCCCCGCCCTCGCGGTGGTCGCGTCGACGGTCGGCGGCCTCGTTGCCACCGTCGTCAACTTCGTCGCCCCGAGCTCCGGCATCTACGACTTCATCATGAACTCGACCGGCCTCGTGGCGCTCTTCGTGTACGTCTTCATCACCGTGACGCAGTGGCGACTGCGCCGGGCCATGACGCCGGAGCAGGAGGCGAACCTCACGCTCAAGGTCTGGCTCTTTCCGTGGGTGAACATCGTGCTCATCGCCGGCGCCATCGGGATCGTCGCCATCATGATGACGACGGAGAGCGGCCGCACCCAGGTGTTCACCAGCTGCCTCGCGACGGGTGCTCTCGCCCTGTTCTGGCCGGCGGTGCGCCGCCGCCTCGGGCAGGGTGCGGCGGCACCCACGGTCGAACGGTCTCCCGAGCCCGTCTGACCCTTCACTGAGCCACGGACGGCGCCCTTCCCGGGCGCCGTCCGTGACGTATGACCTGGGGTTCGTCCACCCTCACGCGTGGGGCAGGTCGCGGAAGGCCTCGGCGACGCCGGGATGGATGAGCAGCCCACCCCTCGTGTTGACCCCGAGCGCCAGGGCGGGGTCCTCCTCGATCGCCCGCTCGGGTCCGAGGTCGGCGAGCCGTCGCAGGTAGGGAAAGGTCGCGTTGGTCAGGGCTCGGGTGGACGTCTGCGGGACGGCGCCCGGCAGGTTCGCGACGCAGTAGTGGCGGATGCCGTCGACCTCGTAGATGGGGTCGGCGTACGTGGTGGCGCGCGAGGTCTCGAAGGCGCCGCCCTGGTCGATGGCGACGTCGACGAGGAGGGCGCTCCTCGGCAGGAGGGCGAGGTCGGCGCGGGAGACCACCTTGGGCGCCGCCCTGCCGGGAACGAGGACCGTCCCGATGACGACGTCCGCAGAGCGCAGCTCACGGGCGAGAGCGTCGACATCGCTCAGGAGGACGCGGGCACGGCCACCCAGGAGGGCGTCGAGGTCGCGGACCCGGTCCGCGGAGGTGTCGAGGACGGTCACCTCGGCCTGCATGCCGAGCGCGAGCAGAGCCGCCTGCGTGCCCGCGACCCCGCCGCCGACCACGACGACACGGCACGGGGCCACCCCGGGAGACCCGCCGAGGAGGCGGCCCGGGCCGCCTTCGCACGAGGTCAGGTAGCGCGCCGCGGCATGCGCGGCGAGCCGCCCGGCGATCTCACTCATCGGTGTCAGCAGGGGCAGCCCCGTGTGGTCCTGGACCGTCTCGTAGGCGATCGCGAGCGTCCCTGCGTTGAGGAGGGCGTGCGTGAGCCGCCGGTCGGCGGCGAGGTGCAGGTGGCTGAAGAGCGTCAGGTCCTCGCGCAGGAAGCGGTACTCCGAGGCGACCGGCTCCTTCACCTTCACGAGCAGCTCGGCGTCGGCCCAGGCCTCCTCGGGCTGGTCCACGAGCTTGGCACCGGCGTGCGCGTAGTCCTCGTTGGAGAAGCCGGCACCGAGCCCCGCGTTGCGCTCGACGAGGACGTCGTGCCCCTCCCGCACGAGGACGGCGGCGCCGGCCGGGGTGAGACCGACGCGCGCCTCCTTCGTCCTCGTCTCCCTGACGGTCGCGATGCGCATGGTGCTGTCTTTCCGTGCGTGACGTGCCGCTGCCGTGGGGTGGTGGAGGCCCAGGCACGACCGGCCTGGTCGGCTCGGGCGACGGCGTCCAGCGCCTCGCCGG
>NZ_JBNDHY010000260.1:0-2834 GCF_056755315.1 Monashia sp. HAY1-2A | reverse complement strand
TCCGTCGTCGGCAGCGTCAGATGTGTATAAGAGACAGGTTGTGGCGGGCCGATCGTGCCGTGAGCGGTCCGAAACCGCGCCGTGGCGCAGTTGTGGCGGGCCGATCGTGCCGTGAGCGGTCCGAAACCGCGCCGTGGCGCGGTTGTGGTTACCGGCCGTGCCCTGAGCGGTCCAGAATCGCGCCGTGGCGCGGTTCCGGTCAGGTGTCCGCGGCGGGACCGGCGGCGAGGATCCCCGGCACCTCCTCGATGTCGTCGACGAGGTGCACGGCGCCGGCCATCCGGCGGTCGGCGGCGAGCGCGTGCAGCGTCGGCCAGACCGGCACCTCGACCGACCACTGCCGGCGCCCGACGAGCACGAGCGGCGGCAGGTGCGCGTCGTCGAGGGCGTAGTACAGCGGCGTCACGGCCTGGAAGATCTCCTGCACCGTGCCGGCGGCACCGCCGAGCACGACGACGCCGGCCGTGCTGCGGGCGAGCAGGCCCTCCTCGCGGATCGCGTTGGAGAAGTACTTGGCCACGGCGTCGCAGAAGACGTTCGGCGGCTCGTGCCCGTAGAACCACGTCGGGATCCCGAGCGAACGGGCCGTCGGCCCGAGCGACTCCGTCGGCAGGGCCGGCTCGTCGCCCAGCAGGTCGCTGCGCACCGCGAGGGCGAGGCGCGCCCAGTCGGTGACCGACGGCCGGAACGTCGGCACGGCGGCGAGCCGCCCCAGGGCATCGTCGAGGTCGGCGGCGTCGCGGCACAGCGCGCCGAGGTTGACCGCCTCCATCGCTCCCGGACCGCCCCCGGTGGCCACGACGTGCCCGTCGGCGGCCAGACGGTGCCCGAGCCGGGCCGCGGCCGCGTACGCCTCGGTCCCGCGCTCGACGCGGTGGCCACCCATGACGCCGACGACCGAGCGTCCCGCGACCAGCTCGTCGAGCTCGTCGGTCACGGTGTCGTCGTGGATCGCCCGCACGAGCGTGCAGTAGGCGTCGGTGCGCAGGCGGGCGTCACGGAACCAGCGGTAGGCCCGCGCGTCGGGCGTCGCGTCGTAGCCGCTCTCGAGCCCCGCGTAGAGGTCCTCGGGCCGGTACAGGCCGCGCCACGGGTCGACGGGCGCGTCGGCGATGCCGGGGAACACGATGGCGCCGCGGCGCAGCAGCACCTCGGTGACCTCGATCGGCACCGTCCCTCCGAGCACGACCAGGCCGGTCAGGTCGGCGTGCTCGGCGAACCGCTGCGCGTAGCCGGTGAGGTCGAGCCCCTGCAGGCGCAGCCCCCCGAGCGGCGACCCGGCGTCGAGGTGGTCGTCCAGGGCCTCGAGGCTCTCGATCTCCATGGCGTCATCCTGCCGTGGCCGTCGCTCCGGGCGTGGACGCGGCACCGGCGCCGGCGCCGGGTTTGCGAGGATCGCGAGGTGCTCGCCGTCCTCGAGGGTTTCGCCACGATCGCCGTCATCGTCGCGGTCGGCTGGCTGCTCGCCGACCGCCGCATCCTCGACGAAGGCGCCCAGGTCACCCTCTCGCGGCTGGCCTTCCACGTCGCCTCGCCCGCGCTGCTGCTCACCGTCATGCAGCGCACGTCGCTCGACGCCGTCCTGTCGGCCAACCTCGTCACGTCGCTCATCAGCTTCGCCGTCGTCGTCGTCCTCTACCTGACGATCGCCCGGTTCCGTTGGGCCGGAGGGACGCTCGGGTCCCGGCTCGTCGGCAGCCTGTCCGCCGCGTACGTCAACGCCGGCAACCTCGGCATCCCCATCGCCCTCTACGTCCTCGGCGACGTCGCGTGGGTCGCCCCGACGCTGCTCATGCAGCTGCTCGTGATCACGCCGGTCTACATGGCCCTGTTCGACAGCGACGCCCGCGGCGAGCGGCCGAGGCTGCTGCGGTCCCTGCGACGGATGTTCAGCAACCCGATCACGCTCGGCGCCGTCGCCGGGCTGCTCATCGCGGTGTTCGACGTGCACCTGCCGCGGGTCGTCGCCGACCCCGTCGACCTGCTCGGACGGATGGCCGTGCCGTCCATGCTCGTCGCGTTCGGCATCTCGCTGCGGCGTGGTCCGCGGCCGGCGACGGGCGGGGCGGCAGAGCACGTGTGGGCCATCGTCGGCATCAAGGTGCTGCTGATGCCGGCGGTCGCACTCGCCGTCGGCCTGGCCCTGGGCCTGCGTGGCGACGCGCTCTTCGCCGTCGTCGTCACGGCCGCGTTGCCGACGGCCCAGAACATCTTCACGTACGCGGTGCGCTACCGCCGAGAGGTCAACCTCGCCCGCGACGTCATCTTCGTCAGCACGTTCGCCTCGATCCCGGTCATCCTCGCGATCGCGGCCCTCTTCCACGGCCTCGCCGGCGTCTGACCAGCAGGCGTGCCGGGACCGCCCGGCGCCCCGACCGCCCGGCCGCCGACCCCGGCCGGCTCGCGGATCGCCCCGGCGGTGCAACACACCGAACAGCTGCCAGGGACCCCGGGAATACCCGTGCGGTGTTGGCGACTGCTCGGTGTGTTGCCGTGACGTGCGGGCCGGAGCGGGCGGGGGCGGGAGCGGGGCAGGCCGTGCGGGCGCGGTGCGCGGTCAGAAGTCGCCGAAGCCGCCGCCGAAGTCACTGCCGAAGTCGCCGCCGCCACCCCAGTCGCCGCCGAGGTCCCCGGCACCAAAGCCCTCACCGGCCGCGTTGACGTCACCGCCCGGGTCGCCAGCCGCGTCGCCACCACCGTCGGAGGTGTCGGAGGTGTCGGAGGTCTCGGAGGCATCGGACGCACCGCCGCTGCCGTTGCCCTCGCCGGCCTGGGCTGCCTCGGGGGACTGGTCGTACTGTCTCTTATACACATCTGACGCTGCCGACGACGGA
>NZ_JBNDHY010000259.1:0-2886 GCF_056755315.1 Monashia sp. HAY1-2A | reverse complement strand
GGGCTCGG
Source organism: Monashia sp. HAY1-2A (assembly GCF_056755315.1). Lineage (NCBI taxonomy): Bacteria > Bacillati > Actinomycetota > Actinomycetes > Micrococcales > Intrasporangiaceae > Intrasporangium > Monashia sp. HAY1-2A. The sequence goes on along the minus strand of NZ_JBNDHY010000259.1, from coordinate 2,878 downwards.
AGATGTGTATAAGAGACAGGCCCCGGCCACCGCCCGCGGTGGGTACGACGTCAGGTCGACGCGGGCGTCAGCCCTTCTTGATGTTGGCGACGATCTCCTTCGCGGCGGCGGCGAAGCGCTCCTGCGCGCCGGCCTTGCCGGAGATGACGTCCGCACCGGCCTGGCCCAGCGGGCCCCACACGGAGTTCATGGCGGGGATGTTCGGCATCGGCAGGGCACCCTGGCCGGCCTCGAACCACGCCTTGACGTCGGGGTCGCTCGCCGCGACCTGCTGGTAGGCCTCGGTCAGGGCCGGCGGGCGGTGGCCGACGTTGAACAGGTCGACCTGGAGGTCCTTGTTCGGGACGTACTTGGTGACGAACTCCTCCGCGAAGGCCTTGTTCTTGGCCTTGGCCGAGACGTAGAACATCTGGACGCCGAGGAACGGCTCCATCTTCTTGCCGCCGATCGTCGGCAGCGGCGAGATGGCGTACTTGATGCCGGCCTTCTTGGCCTTGTCGATGGCCCACGGGCCGGTGATGTAGTACGGGTACTTGCCCGAGTCGAAGAGCGCGTCGGCGTTGGTGCCGTCGACGTTCGTCGTCAGGACCTTCTCCTTGCCGAGCTTCGCGAGCTGCTCGGCGCCCTGGATCGAGCCGGCGTTGTCGACGATGACCTTGTTGGGGTCGTAGTCGCCGTTGTCCTTCTGCGCGAAGATGCCGCCGCCGAAGGCCTTGAGGTACGGGTAGGTGTAGTACGCGTTGCCGACCTTGGAGACCTCCTGCACGACGGTCCCGTCGGCCTTGCCGGCCGCCTTGAGCTCCTTGCCCTTGGCGACCATCTCCTCGTAGGTCTTCGGGGCATCGGGCGCGAGGGCGGTGTTGCGCACGACGCCGATGTTCTCGACGGCGTAGGGCACGCCGTAGATCTGGCCGTTGAACTTCGTGGCCGCCATGGCGTCCTTGGAGAACTTGGCCTGCAGGTCGCTCGAGAGGTTGATCGGCGACACCGCGTTGTTCTGGACGAGCTCGCCGAGCCAGTCGTGCGCGCCGACGATGACGTCCGGGCCCTTGCCCGCGTTCGTGGCGTCCTTGAAGTTGGCGCGGACGTCGGGGGCCACCTGGACGGCCACCTTGATGCCCTGCTCCTGGCCGAACATGTCCGCGTACTTCTTGATCGCCGCGGCACGGTCGTTGTCGGTCCAGATCACGAGGTCGACCGACGCGTCACGGACCGGGGCGGCCGTGGTGTTCGACGGGGCGGGGGCCGCGGACGAGGTCGTCGTCGAGCTCGAGCCTCCCGCGGTGTTCGTCGTGGTGGGGGTGGAACCACCACAGGCGCTGAGGGCCAGGGCGGCAACACCCGTGACGGCGACAGCGCCGAACGCACGCTTGTGCATGGATTCTCCTTTGAAGCCTGGTGGCACACGCCGCCACCGGTGGCGCAGACCATAGCAAGAAGTTGCAGCGATCTTTCCATCCACTTGCAGCAAGATCTTGCAACGATCGGGACACGATTCCTGGACACCGCGCTCGCCGGCCCTCGGCTGCGCTCGGGGTACGACGGGCCGGCGCCGGCCGTCCGGGGTGAGCCAGGGGTGGTCACCACGGCGGGCATGCGGCAGGATGGCGGTGCCTGCCCGCCCGGGCGGCAGCCCTTTACAACGGATCGTCCGGCACGTTCCTGCCGGTGAAGGAAGGCAAAGAAGCCATGGCAACAGTGACGTTCGACAACGCGACGCGTCAGTACCCGGGAAACCCGGTGCCGTCCGTCGACAAGCTCAACATCGACATCGCGGACGGTGAGTTCCTCGTCCTCGTCGGACCCTCCGGGTGCGGCAAGTCCACCTCGCTGCGCATGCTCGCCGGCCTCGAGGAGGTCAACGGCGGCCGCATCCTCATCGGTGACCGCGACGTGACGAACCTGTCCCCCAAGGACCGCGACGTCGCGATGGTGTTCCAGAACTACGCGCTCTACCCGCACATGACGGTCGCGGACAACATGGGCTTCGCGCTCAAGATCGCCGGCGTCGACAAGGCCGAGATCCGCAAGCGCGTCGACGAGGCCGCCAAGATCCTCGACCTCGAGCCGTACCTCGACCGCAAGCCGAAGGCCCTCTCCGGTGGCCAGCGCCAGCGCGTCGCCATGGGCCGCGCCATCGTCCGCTCGCCCCAGGTGTTCCTCATGGACGAGCCGCTGTCGAACCTCGACGCCAAGCTCCGGGTGCAGACCCGCACGCAGATCGCCTCGCTCCAGCGGCGTCTCGGCGTCACGACGGTGTACGTCACGCACGACCAGATCGAGGCCATGACGATGGGCGACCGCGTCGCGGTCCTCAAGGACGGCATCCTCCAGCAGTGCGACACCCCGCGCCGGATGTACGACCACCCCGCCAACGTCTTCGTCGCCGGCTTCATCGGGTCTCCGGCCATGAACCTGCTCGATGTCCCGCTGACCGAGTCGGGCGCCGACTTCGGTGGCCACGCGGTGCCGATCGAGCGGGGCCTGCTCGGCGGCGTCGGGAAGCACATCACGATGGGCGTCCGCCCGGAGGACCTCGAGGTGGCCGAGGACGGCGCGGGCCTGGCTGTCACCGTCGACGTCGTCGAGGAGCTCGGCGCCGACGCGTACATCTACGGCTCGACCAAGGCCCACCAGATCGACATCGAGGGCGACGAGGAGTCGGGCAAGCCGTTCATCGCCCGCGTCGACGGTCGCCGTCCCCCGGAGAAGGGCCAGGTCCTGCACCTCAAGCCCAAGCAGGGTCACGTCCACCTGTTCAACCCGGAGTCGGGCGAGCGCATCGGGGACTGAGCACGACGCGCCAACGGCACACGCCGCCGGGCCGGCACCCCTCTCGGGCTGTCTCTTATACACATCTGACGCTGCCGACGACGGA
>NZ_JBNDHY010000258.1:0-2902 GCF_056755315.1 Monashia sp. HAY1-2A | reverse complement strand
GACCCGCAGGCCGGGGAACTGGTCGGCGAGCTCGAGCAGCTCGTCGTGGAAGAGGGCGTCGTGCCGCGTGCGCGCACAGTGCAGGAGCACGACGTCGGCGTCGGGGCGACGGGGGACGAGCGTGCGGATCATCGACATGACGGGCGTGATGCCGCTGCCGGCGGTGAGCATGAGCAGCGGGCGCGGGTGGCCCGGCAGGACGAAGTCGCCCTGCGGGACGTCGAGGAAGAGGACGTCGCCGGGACGGGTGTCGCGGGCCAGGGCGGAGGAGACGGTGCCGATCGCCGTGACGGTGATGGCGGGGTCGTGCCCGGCGGCCGCCGACAGGGAGTAGCTGCGCCACTGGCGCACCCCGTCGATCTCGACGCCGATGCGGGCCCACTGGCCGGCCTCGTGCGCGTTCCAGCCCCGACCGGGGCGGAAGTGGATGGTCGTGGAGTCAGGGGTCTCGCGCTCGACGCGCGTGACGATGCCGCGCAGCTGGCGGGCGGACGAGAGCGGGTTGACGAGGGCGAGGAAGTCCTCGGGGTCCAGGGGCGTCGTGAGGACGGACGCCAGACGCCGTAGTGCTCGCAACTGGCTCATACCTCCATGGTGGGCCTCGAGGGGGGTCCAGGTCTTGGATCGCGGCGTACTCTTTGAGGAAGGAATCTATTGCCTCACGACAAAAAGCAGGAGGCCGAAGTGGCGCACGCCACGTCCGACCCGCCGTGGTTGTCTCTACCCGCCGAAATCAGCAGGGTGCTGCGTCCGGTCGTCCCCGACATCGTGGAGGCCATCATCGAGGGCATACCCCAGGACGTCCCCGTCTACGCGATGCCCATGGAGGGCCGGTTCGGCCATGGCGTGCGGCAGGGGGTCCAGGTCGCGCTCCACCGCTTCCTCGACCTGCCGGGAACCCGCCTGCCGGCGCTGTCGGAGGACGGCAAGTGGGTGTACGAGAACCTCGGACGCGGCGAGGTGCGGTCGGGTCGCAGCCTCGAGGCCCTGCTTGCAGCGTACCGCTACGGGGCCAGGGTGACGTTCCGGGCCATCTCGCGCACGGTCGACGTGTCGCAGATGCCGCCCGACGTGCTGCTCTCGCTCGGCGAGTCGCTCTTCGCGTACATCGACGAGCTGTCGGCCGCCAGCGCCCAGGGGTACGCCCAGGAGCAGTCCGAGCGGGCCGGTGAGCAGCAGCGCCTGCGCGGTGAGCTGCTGGAGATGATCCTGCGGGGCGACTCCAGCGACGGGGTCGCGCGCCTCGCCGCGGCCGTCGGGTGGACGCTGCCCGAACGCATCGTCGTCGGGCTCGTGCCCTCGCCCCACGTCGAGGGGCTGCGCGCCGCGATCGGCCGCGACGGGCTCGTCGCCGAGCGCGGCGCCGACGTCGTCGTCGTCTACCCCGTCGGCAACCGCCGCGTCCGCCGCCGCGACCTCGACCGTGCCCTCAGCGGCCGCCGGGCCGTCGTCGGTCCGGCGCGCCCGTGGCAGGCGGCGGGGGAGTCGCTGCACCTGGCGGCCTCGGCCGGCGCGCACGGCCTCGGCCCGGCCCTCGACCAGCCGCACTCCGGCCCCGACCCGCTCTGGGTCGAGGACCGGCTCGCCGAGCTCGTCGTGCGCTCCGAGCCGCTCGCCATCGGCGACCTCGCAGTGGTGCGCCTGGCGCCCCTCGACGGTCTCCGGCCCGCCGTGCGCGCGCGCCTCGCGGAGACCCTGCTGTCGTGGCTGCGGCACCAGGGCCAGCGGGCCCCGATGGCCGAGGAGCTGTTCGTGCACCCGCAGACGGTCGGTTACCGGGTCGCCCAGCTCAAGCAGCGGTTCGGAGACGCGCTCGAGGACCCGGAGGTGCGCTTCGAGCTCGAGCTCGTCCTCCGTGCCGGCCACCGCTGACGACGCGGCTGGCGCCGTCAGAGGACCCGCACGGGCGCGCCGTCGAGCCACGCGGCGACGGCCTCGACAACCCCGCCGAAGAAGGTCGCGTACGTGTCCTCGGTGACGTAGCCGACGTGAGGTGTCAGCAGCGTCCGGGGAGCCGTCCGCAGCGGGTGGTCGGCCGGCAGCGGCTCGACGTCGAAGACGTCGAGGCCGACGCCCCCGAGGTGCCCCGAGGCGAGCGCGTCGAGGAGGGCAGCTTCCTGCACGATCGGGCCGCGCGAGGTGTTGACGAGCAGTGCGGACCCGCCCATCAGCGCGAGCTCGCGGGCGCCGAGGAGGCCGCGGGTGCCGCCCTCACCCTCGACGAGCGGCAGATGCACCGACACGACGTCGGAGCGCCGCAGGAGGTCGTCGAGGGCCGTGGCGGTGGCGCCGGACGCCTCGGCTCGCTCTGGTGTCAGGTGCGGGCTCCAGGCGAGCACCTCCATGCCGAACGCGCGGGCGACCGCCGCGACCTGGCGGCCGATGCGGCCCAGGCCGAGGATGCCGAACGTGTGGCCGGCAAGGTCGAGCCCGATCGTCGTCTGCCAGCCACCGGAGCGCACCGCCTCGGCCTCGGTGAGGAGGTGCCGCGCGAGGCCGAGCACGAGCGCCCAGGTCAGCTCGGCCGGCGCGCTCGCGCGGCTCTCCGTGCCGCACGCCGTGATGCCGGAGGCCGCGGCGGCCGCGACGTCGATGCCGGCGTTTCGGCGCCCGGTCGTCACGACCAGGCGCAGCCGCGGCAGCCGGGTGAGGACCTGGGCGGGCAGCGGCGTGCGTTCGCGCATGACGACGACGGCCTCGTAGGGCTCGAGTCGCTCGGTCAGGGCTCGGGGCTCCGCGAGGTGGTCGCGGAAGACGTCCACCAGGCAGGGACGCGTCGGGTGGTCGGTGACCCGGGTCCAGTCGGCGCTGGACAGCGCCACCCCCTGGTAGTCGTCGAGGACCGCGATACGCACCCGGCCACCCCTGTCTCTTATACACATCTGACGCTGCCGACGACGGA
>NZ_JBNDHY010000257.1:0-2940 GCF_056755315.1 Monashia sp. HAY1-2A | reverse complement strand
CAGGGTGTCCCATGAGGTCCGGCTGATCGGCACCACCTCGTGCCCACCCAGCGCACGAGATCGCACTTGCAGGTGCCACCCGAGGAAGCCGTCCGCGCCGGTGATGACGACCTTCACGCGGAAACGCCCGCCAGGAGCCGATCGAACTCGGGGAGCCGCAGCAGCAGCTGCTTGGTGTCCTCGATGTCGAGCCTCTCTGTGTTCTCGCTGGTGTAGTCGTCGACGCGCGCCGGCAGGTCCTCGCCCTCCTCGAAGTAGAGCTCGTACTGCAGGGACCGAGCATCCAGGGGCACGCGAAAGTACTCACCCTGGTCCTGCGCGTTCGCGATCTCCTCGCGGCTGAGGAGGGTCTCGTGCATCTTCTCGCCGTGTCGCATGCCTAGGCGCGTGATGGTCGGCGCAGAGTCACCCAGGAGCTCTGCCACCGCACGTGCAAGCGTATCGACCGTGGACGCCGGCGCCTTGCGGACAAAAAGATCCCCGGGCTCGGCGTGGAGGAAGGCATGCTCGACGAGGTCAACCGACTCCTGGAGGGACATGAGAAACCGCGTCATCGAAGGCTCGGTGACAGTGAGCGGGCGCCCGGCCTGGAGTTGCTGGACGAAGAGCGGAATGACCGAACCCCGGCTGTACATGACGTTGCCGTAGCGAGTCACGGACACGGTGGTCCGGGACCCGGGGTGATTCCGCGCGAAGGCCTGCGCGGTCTTCTCCATGAGCGCCTTGGACATTCCCATGGCATTGACCGGGTAGACGGCCTTGTCGGTGCTCAGGCACACGACGCTGCGCACGCCAGCGGCTTCCGCCGCCTCGATCACGTTGCGGCTGCCCACCACGTTCGTCTTCACCGCCTGCTCTGGGAAGAACTCGCACGAGGGAACCTGTTTGAGCGCCGCAGCATGGAAGACAAAGTCGACCCCAACCGTCGCGGACTGAACGCTGTCGAGGTCACGCACGTCGCCCACGAACAGCTTGAGGCGTGAGTCGTCGACCCGGCGTCGCATCTCGTCCTGCTTCGCCTCGTCCCGCGACAAGACGCGGATCTGCCCCACGCCTCGTCTCAGCAGATGCTTGACCATGATGGAGCCGAAAGAGCCCGTGCCGCCCGTGATCAGGACGGTGGCCCCGTCGATGGAGGCTGTCATGACACCATGCCCTCTCGGCTCCCGGCCTTTTCCCTGTCCGTGCGCATCTGCCGCTCTTCCTATCCTTCGTCCCTGACGGTGCTCTCCCTCGCAACTACTCGTGGACCGTCGTCACGAGAGCCGACCAACTTCCATCATCTCGACATTTTGCGCATTTGCGGATCGTGCAAGCGCGCCGTGCCCCAGGCGCCGTCCTCGGCTCCCGCGCTGGGACACACGGCTCGACAGCCGCAGTGACCCACCACGCACCGGAGCACCCTCAGACGAGGGTCTTGCCGTAGGCGTTCATCTGCCGCCCCTCCCGAGTGGTGAACTGCTGGGTCAAGGACCAGCCACATCGCCTGTAGAAGGCATTGACCTTGTCGTTGCCCTGGCCGTCCGTGACCAGACGAGCCTGCTCGGACCCTAGGGAAGCCGCACGTGAGCACCATTCTGTGAGCAGCTTGGACCCGACGCCCAGACCCGCCGCCTCAGGCGCGACGAAGATCGAGCTGAGGAGTGCTGACGAGTTGTCCGAGCCCTCACCACCGCGATATTTCACGGCTCGGATGAGCCGTGGGGTTCGTCTGGGGTCAGCCAGAACCGCTCTCGCGCTCGCGACGGCGAAGCCGAAGAGCTGACGCTGGAGAAGTCGCTTGAAGAACCCCTCCGGCCGGGTGGTGCCGACCGCTGCGCCAACCAACCGTCCTCCATCGTCGACAGCGACGGCGGTGATCGCGGTGGAGTCGTTCAGGAAGCCCTTGTAGAACTGCTTCAGAAACGGCTCACCGAGCTGGGTGAGGAAGAAGTCAGGGAACGCCATCGTGTGCACGCCGGCCGCCGACCCGACGTCCTCGGCGTTCAGGTCGCGGATCACGATGGTTGCACTGGCCAGGCCCTGGGTCACGAAGCTCTCCGATCTGACGCGCCGGCCCCCGCCGCATCCAGCAGGAGCGCCTCGATGGCCGACACTCCCTGCGCCGCGGAGAACCGCCGTTCGTAATAGGTGCGTGCCGCCTGCTTCATCAGCGGCAAGTCCACGTCGCCGTTCGTAAGAACCTCCCGCAGGACGGCCGCCAACGCGTTGGCGTCCCCTAGCGGCACCGAGAACCCAGCCCGCGCCTCCCGCACGACGTTCTCTACATCGGCGCCGGCCGAGGCCAAGATCGGCACTCCGGCAGCCAGGGTCGCTTGAGTCTTGCTAGGCATGGTGGCCGAGGAAACCGAGTGCTCTCGCAGGCCGATGTAGGCCAGGTCTGCCGTGGCCATGAGCCGCGTCATCTCATTGGACTCAACGCGACCGATGAACCTGACGTTGTCCTGCCCGTCAGCCCTCGCCCGCAGTGCGCCTTCTGAAATGCCCGACCCCGCGATCAGGCAGAGCAGGCGAGGATCCTCGACCTGCGCGCACGCGTCTATCAGGGTCTCAAGGCCCTGGGCCTCCCCCAGCGAACCCGCATACAGGACGACCAGCGCCGATTCGGGAATACCGAGGGCGGAGCGCAGGGAGTCAGTCGTCGGGCGGAAGGTTGCCTCGTCGGCCCACATGGGGACGTAGTGCAGTCGGCTCGCATCGACACCGCGACGGCTGAGGATGTCGCCGACGCTCGGCGCGATGTAGGCGACCGACGACGCCGCGCGGTAGAGCGCGCCACACCAGCCGTCGAGGAGCCTGCGGGTGAGTCGGCCTCCGGCCCCATCACCGGAAAAACCACCCGCCAGAAGGGTGTCGGGCCACAGATCCAGAACGTGGACCACCGACGGGACCCCGAAGGCATACCGCGCGAGCAGCTGAGCGCCTCCCACGGTGACCGGC
>NZ_JBNDHY010000256.1:0-3121 GCF_056755315.1 Monashia sp. HAY1-2A | reverse complement strand
CCATTACACACCCTTTGTCCCGGTGTGGCCCGCGGCACGCCCCGCCCGGTGCGATGTGTGGGACGCGTCTGCTAGACAGTCGCCGTGAGCGAGTACGACGACGCCGTCCGCCTGCAGCCCGGGCCGGGGCCCGACGCCCGGACCGGCAGCTTCTCCGAGGCCTGGATGATCGGCAACGCCGTCAACGGGGGGCTGGTCATGGCGACGGCCCTGACGGCCCTGGGGCAGCACCTGGCCGCCGACCCCGCCGAGGCGACGCGTCACGTCGACCCGGTCGTCGTCTCGGCGTACTTCCTGACCGCCTCGCAGCCCGGGCCGTTCACGGCGACGACCGAGGTCATGCGGTGCGGACGCGCCCTCTCGACGGGGCAGGTGAGCATCGTGCAGCCCTCGCCCGACGGCCCCCCGGTGGAGCGGATGCGCGCCATCGCCTCGTTCGGCAACCTCGACGAGGTCGAGGTGCAGCGCCAGTCCGTCGTGCCCGACATGCCGCCGCCGGAGCAGTGCCTCGGCGCGGACCAGGCGCCGCCGGACTTCCTCGCGAACGCCCGGTTCCTCGAGCGCCTCGACCTGCGGCTCGACCCGGCCACGGCCGGCTGGGCACTCGGGCGTCCCTCGATGCAGGGCGTCATGCGCGGATGGCTGCGCCTGCGCGACGGACGTGACCCGGACACGACGATGCTCCTGCTCGCCCTCGACGCCCTGCCCCCGGTCGCCTTCGACCTCGGGCTCTTCGGGTGGACCCCGACGCTGGAGTTCACCGGGCACGTCCGCCGCCGACCCGCGCCCGGCTGGCTGCGCGTCGCGCTCTCGAGCGAGAACCTCGGTGGCGGGATGATGGAGGAGGACGCGACGATCTGGGACTCCACCGGCGCCCTCGTCGCGCAGTCGCGTCAGCTCTGCGGCGTCCGGCCCGCACCGACCGACGGGTGAGGCAGCCCGCCCCCGACGTCGGCGCGGACCCTCCGGAGGGCCGCGGACGTCGGTGCGTGGTCGGGGCGCTCGTCCTGCGGCACTAAACTCCTGTCCTCGTGGCACTCACCATCGGAATCGTCGGTCTCCCCAACGTCGGCAAGTCGACGCTCTTCAACGCGCTGACCAAGAACAACGTGCTCGCCGCGAACTACCCGTTCGCGACGATCGAGCCCAACGTCGGCGTCGTGCCGCTGCCCGATGCGCGCCTGACGGTGCTCGCCTCGCTCTTCGGCTCCGAGAAGATCCTCCCGGCCACCGTCAGCTTCGTCGACATCGCCGGTATCGTGCGCGGCGCGTCCGAGGGTGAGGGCCTCGGCAACAAGTTCCTCGCCAACATCCGCGAGGCCGACGCCATCTGCCAGGTCGTGCGCGCCTTCGAGGACGCCGACGTCGTCCACGTCGACGGCAAGATCAGCCCGGCGGGCGACATCGAGACGATCCACACCGAGCTGATCCTCGCCGACCTCCAGACGCTCGAGAAGGCGGTGCCGCGCCTCGAGAAGGAGGCCCGGGTCAACAAGGACCGGAAGGCCGCGCTCGAGCTGGCCCAGGCCGCGCAGAAGGTCCTCGAGGAGGGGCACACCCTGTTCGCCGCGGGCCCGGCCGCCGGCGTCGACCTCGCCGAGGCCAAGCAGCTCGGCCTGCTGACGACCAAGCCCTTCATCTACGTCTTCAACCTCGACGAGGACCAGCTGGCCGACACCGCGCTGCACGCGTCGCTCCGGGACCTCGCGGCCCCGGCCGACGCCGTCTTCCTCAACGCCAAGCTCGAGATGGACCTCATGGACATGGAGGCCGACGAGGCCCTCGAGCTGCTGCAGAGCTTCGGGGCCGAGGAGTCGGGACTCGACCAGCTGGCGCGTACCGGCTTCCACACCCTGGGCCTGCAGACCTACCTCACGGCGGGGCCCAAGGAGTCGCGCGCCTGGACGATCGGCAAGGGCTGGACCGCCCCGATGGCCGCGGGCGTCATCCACACCGACTTCCAGCGTGGCTTCATCAAGGCCGAGATCGTCGGGTTCGGTGACCTCGTGGACGCCGGCTCGATGGCGGCCGCGAAGGCCGCGGGCAAGGTGCGCATGGAGGGCAAGGACTACGTCATGCAGGACGGCGACGTCGTCGAGTTCCGACACTCTGCAACAACGGGCGGCAAGAAGTAGGTCCGTAACCGTCTTGCGTGCGTGCACGGATGCTGTAGCGTTGCGCTCACCGAGACCCGCTGCCCGAATAGTCACCCTTTGGTGCGCGTGTCCCAGAACTGGGGCTAGGGCGGTGGGTCGAACCCCTTCACCGGCAGAAGTGCCACAGGGTCCCGTGCGGCTGGTACGTCCGCGGCCGTACCACGAGCAGATGCTTGGTGCTCGCGGGCTTGTGGGTCCGGATCCCGCGGTTGATCGCTCCCGCAACCATGTCTGCCAACTGGATGCCGACGTTGTGCCGCGAGTCATCGAACTTGACCGCGCTGATCGTGCCGGGCGCGTCACGGTTGACCATGCGGGCCAGGTACTGGGCGTCGTGCACGCCGAAGGCCTTCGTGTCGTGGCCGTCGACCACCACCTTGGCGTTTCGTAGGTAGCCGAAGTTCTTCGTGAGCAGCATGCGTATCGCGTAGGACTTGAGAGCCTGGGGCTCGTTGCGCAGCTTGGCGCTCGTCAGGCGAGCTTTGTCGATGCAGATGGCCCGGACGTGGAACCGCACGTCGTCAATCCGTGCGAAGAACTCGTCCTTGACCTTCTCTCGCGTTGAGTTGTACTTGAACTCGTGCCAGTGGCTGGTGCTCGTGCGCACCCCGGCGACGCGGTCGGCCAGCTTCTCGATCTGGGTCGGGTCGCGGAAGACGCAGGCCGCCATGACCAGATGGCTGGTCGAACCGGCAGCGAACTTCAGGCCGCCGTCGCCGGAGTCGTCCACGAAGACGTGCATCGAGGGCATGTTCACGAGGGGGACCATACGTGACCAACGCGACACTGCCGGGCTCGCGGCAGCGAGTGCCGCGACTGCCGTGACGCCCGATACGCCGAGGCAGCGGGCAGCGCCCGCAGCACACGCCGTTCCACCCACACGCGAACGGCCCCCTGGATTGCCCAGGGGGCCGTTCGAGCGCGTCCTCGGGGGTATGGGCGCGGTGCGACCCGAGGGACCTGCG
>NZ_JBNDHY010000255.1:0-3219 GCF_056755315.1 Monashia sp. HAY1-2A | reverse complement strand
CGGATGCACCGTCCCGGCCGCTCGCTGCGACCTCGACCACGACATCCCCTGGCCGCACGGCCCGACGGAGGTCACCAACCTCACGAGCAAGCATCGGCTGCACCACAACGCCCGCACCCACGGTCACTGGAGCGCGTCGCGGGACCCCGACGCCAGGGTCCACTGGCGCACGGCTGCCGGACGACGCTACGTCACCGAGCCGAAGGACTGGCTCGAGGACCTGCGGCCGCCACCCGAACCTGCCCGCCGCCCACGCGTCATCGACGAGCTTCCGCCGTTCTGAGGCCCGCTCGCGTTCTGAGCGCCGCTCGCGGGCGGCGTCACGACGCGGCGTCGAGCGGGTCCGGGAGTCGGTGCACCCCCTCCGCCGTGGCGACGTGGAAGCCGAGCAAGCGCACACCGGCCTTCCGGCAGGCGTCGATCCCGGCCTCGTGCCACTCCCGATCGGCGTCGGTCGGACGGGCTCCGTGCGGGCGCCCTCGGCCGAGCAGGATCGAGCCGCCGGACTCTCTGACCAGCGGAAGGACGAGGTCCAGCAGCCGGACCAGGTCGGCCGGATCCGCATCCTCCGGCACGTCGTTGAGGACGAGAGGTTGCAGGCCGCGGCCGGCGTGGTCGCAGATCATCAGCCCGATGCACCCCCCGGCGCGGTCGGCCTCGCCGAGGATGAGGTCGATGACGTCGCCGGCCGCGACGGAGTCGGTGAGGGGGATCTCGCTGGCGCGCTGGGGCAGGTCGTCGAAGGTCATGCCAGCCATCGTGGCCCGAGCCCGCGAACGCTCGCTGGAGTTGTCCCCAGGTCGATGCGCGCGGGCTCGTGCCCCGGTGGGCCGAACGCCAGGGTCTGCGAGGGTCAGGCCACGCGGGTCTTCGGGGCGTTCTCCGCGGTCTTGCCGGGGTCGCGCTCGACGATGTCCCCGAGGGCGTCGTCGATGCGGGCCATGAGCTCGGGCTCGAGCCTCACGCCCGCGGCCTTGACGTTCTCGGCCACCTGCTCGGGACGAGAGGCACCCACCAGAGCGGCGGCGACGTTCTCGTTCTGCAGCACCCATGCGACCGCGAGCTGGGCCATCGTGAGGCCCGCGTCGTCGGCGACGGGCTGGAGCTTCTGGACCCGCGTCAGGACGTCGTCGTTCATGAACCGCTTGATCATGTCGGCGCCGCCCTTCTCGTCGGCCGCCCGGGAACCTGCGGGAGGCTGCTGCCCGGGCTGGTACTTGCCCGTGAGGACGCCCTGCGCGATCGGGCTCCACACGATCTGGCTGACCCCGAGCTCCTGGCACGTCGGGATGACCTCGCCCTCGATGACCCGCCACAGCATGGAGTACTGCGGCTGGCTCGAGATCAGTTGCACGCCAAGGTCTTTCGCGAGCGCGTGGCCCGCGCGGATCTGCTCGGCCGTCCACTCGCTGACGCCGATGTAGAGGGCCTTGCCCTGACGCACGACGTCGGCGAACGCCTGCATCGTCTCCTCGAGGGGCGTCTCCGTGTCGTAACGGTGTGCCTGGTAGAGGTCGACGTAGTCGGTCTGCAGCCGGGTCAGCGACCCGTTGATCGACTCCATGATGTGCTTTCGCGAGAGCCCGGTGTCGTTCTTGCCACCGGGGCCTGTGGGCCAGTAGACCTTCGTGAAGATCTCGAGGCTCTCGCGCCGCTCGCTCTTGAGCGCCTCGCCGAGGACGCTTTCGGCCTTGGTGTTCGCATAGACGTCGGCCGTGTCGAACGTGCTGATGCCGGCGTCGAGCGCGGCGCGGACACATTGCGTCGCCACGTCGTTCTCGACCTGCGAGCCGTGCGTGAGCCAGTTGCCGTAGGTGATCTCGGAGATCTTGAGCCCGCTGTTGCCCAGGTGACGGAAGTTCATGGCGCCCACCGTATGCCCCGCGACCTGCGCCGCTCGATCCCGCGTCCATGGTCGGTCGGGCGACAGAGGGCCGCGGGTGGGTACGGGACCCATATGCCTCAAGACACCCAGACGCTTCCGTTGCCGGCCCGCTTCGCCGTGGCGCTCGAGCGCGACGACCGGCTGGATCGCGCCACGGCCCTCGCGCAGCGAGTCACCGCACCGCTGGGCCGCGGCGCCACCGCGTCCGTGCTCAGCGGACGATGGATGGGCCACGCCCTGCACCCTTCCCTCACCGACCTGCCGATAGGCCTCTTCACCGCGGCCGGCGTGCTCGACGCGCTGGGTGGAGTCGAGTCTCGGCCGGCGGCGCGCCGACTCATCGGGCTCGGCCTGCTCGCTGCGGCACCGACGGCGGCGTCCGGCTGGACGGAGTGGCACGGGGCCGAACAGCGCGACCGGCGTGTCGGTGTCGTCCACGCCGTCCTCAACGTCGGGTCGCTCGCGGCGTACACCGGCTCGTGGATGGCCAGACGGAGGGGGCGCCACGCGACCGGGGTGGTGCTCGCGCTGGCCGGTTCCGGCCTGACCGGTGTCGCCGCCTACCTCGGCGGACACCTGGCAAGCGCCCGTGGTGTCGCGACACGTCACCCAGCACTCAGCGAGAGGAACGAGACCATGTCCGAAGCCGAGCAGCCGAAACCCGCCTCGTCACCCCTGACGGCGCGGGACGTCGTCGAGGCCGTCACCGCGCAGCACGGTGAGATCACCCGCCTGCTTCGCGCGGTGCGCACCGCTGACGACGGCACCCGGGCTGACGCGCTGCACCGTCTCTGCGCGTACCTGGCCGGTCATGAGGCGGTGGAGGAGGTGCTCCTGCACCCACGCGCCGAGGCGACCCCGGACCCGGCACTGGGCACGCAGCGCGTCGTCGAGGAGGAGGGTGTCGGGCAGCAGATCGGGCGCCTGGAGGACGCCGGCGTCACCTCCCCGGTCTTCGTGACCCAGCTCGGGCTCCTCGAGGAGGCGATCACGCAGCACGCCGCCGCGGAGGAGAAGCAGGAGCTGCCAGGCATCCTCGACTCGGTCGACGCCTCGGATGCTGCCCTCATCGTCCGCGCCCTGCGCGAGCAGGAGGCCGCCGCCGACCGTCGAACCGGCTCGTTCGCCGAGATGCTCGAGATGGCCAGGCACGACGTCCGTGGGCTCGCGGCACGACGCTGAAAAGGATGTGCCATCCGGAATCTTCAAGTTGGCTCGAACGTTCCTCACATGACCCCTCCGGGCTGGACCCGGATCGAAGACGTGGAAAGAGGTGGATCGTGAGGCGCAGGAAGTACGAGGAGTTCGAGACCGACAACGGCACGGTGCTGCAC
>NZ_JBNDHY010000254.1:0-3255 GCF_056755315.1 Monashia sp. HAY1-2A | reverse complement strand
TCTCCACCTACCGCGAGGACTCGGACCTCCTGAGGCTGCGTCGTGAGGAGATCGAGCTGTCCGAGGCGAGCCCACGCGTCGCCGAGGCCCTCGCGCTCGGGGAGGAGGCCGAACGTGTCACCGGCGGTGTGTTCACGACACTGCTGCCGACGCCGGAGGGCGACCTCGCCTTCGACCCGACCGGCCTCGTCAAGGGCTGGGCCGTCGACCTCGCGGCCGAGCGTCTCGGCTCTCTGCCTGGCACCTCCTTCTGCGTCAACGCCGGCGGGGACCTCCTCATCGGGGCCCACGCCGACGTGCCGCTCGAGGGGCCGGGCGCCATCCCGTGGCGGGTTGGCATCGAGGACCCCATGGACCGCAGCCGGGTCGCGGGCACCGTGACGCTGACGCACGGGGCCGTCGCGACGTCGGGGACGGCCGCTCGCGGGGCCCACCTCTACGACCCGGTGCGCGGCGAGCACGTCGCGCGCCCGGGTTCCGTGACCGTCGTCGGGCCGCGTCTCGTGTGGGCCGACATCTGGGCGACGGCGCTGTTCGTCGGGGGACAGACCGCCCGTGAACGGTTCGCGCTCGACGCCCGCGACTACCTGTCGACCGTGCTCTGAGCCGCCGCCGGCCCCCTGGAGAGGGCCGCCGTCTCTTGTCCGATTCGCGGCATTCGCCCGGCTCGTCCCGCTGAATCTGCTTGTGCCGCAAGGCCACTCGTCCGACGGGTCGGACCGGTGGCCTTGCGGCTTTCTTGCGCAAAGCCTGCGGCCAACAGCCCGCCGTCTTGTGGTTGCCCCGACACAGTGGTCCCAGCCAGAACGGAAGGCGACGACGACCGGAGCAGTGACGTGGCAGCGCCACCCGCCCCGAACCGCGCGAAGCACGACCAGCACGACCGGGACGACCAGCAGGTCCGACTTTCGCCGAACAGACAGGAGAGCGCCGTGAGCAGCACCGCAAGCCTGGCCCGCGCACCGCGGCCGCTGCGGCCGCACGGCACGCGCCGGGCGTTCGCAGCCACCGGGTCGCTGCCGCAGACCTCCCCCGTGGGACGGACGGCCGTCCGCGTGAGGTCCCGCCGGGCCCGCGCCGGGTGGACGACCCTGCGTCGGGCGGTTCGACGGTTGTCGGCGATCGCCACGGCGACGCTCGTGCTCACTGCCGCGGCGGTCCTCGCGGTCGTCGCGATCGGTCCGCACGTCTTCGGCTACCGCACGTCGACGATGCTCGGCGCGAGCATGGCACCGGGCATCGAGCGCGGCGACCTCGTCGTCAGCGTCCCGGTCCGTGCGGCCGAGGTCGCCGTGGGCGACGTCATCACCTACCGCTCCCCGGTCGAGGCCGGCCGGTACGAGACGAGGCGCGTGGTCTCGGTCGGGCGCGACGCCGCCGGCCGCGTCAGCCTCGTCACCCGGGCAGACGCGAGCGACACGGTCGACCCGTGGGTCGTGACCGCTGAGGGCGGCACCGTTTGGCGCTCGACGCACGTCGTGCGGCACCTCGGCGAGGTCGTCGGCGTCCTGAGCGCCCCCTTGCAGCAGACGTGGGCGCTCTGGGGCGTCCTCGGCCTCGCGCTCCTCATGGGCCTGCGGGGCATCGGGACCACCGGAAAGGAGCGCACCGATGTGTGAGACGCCGCTGCACCTGCAGGCCGACCTCGAGCCCGTGTTCGAGCCCGGCACGCTCTTCGCCCTCGGCGAGGAGCTCGAGAGCCAGCTGGTGGCCTCGTCGGTCGCCCGCACCTACCTGCGACTGCTCGCCGAACGCGTCGGGC
The DNA here is from genome assembly GCF_056755315.1 of Monashia sp. HAY1-2A. Classification (NCBI taxonomy): domain Bacteria; kingdom Bacillati; phylum Actinomycetota; class Actinomycetes; order Micrococcales; family Intrasporangiaceae; genus Intrasporangium; species Monashia sp. HAY1-2A. The sequence goes on along the minus strand of NZ_JBNDHY010000254.1, from coordinate 1,493 downwards.
GCATCGAGGCGGCGCTGACGACCGGCGACGAGGAAGGGGCCCTGGAGGTGCTCCTCAGCCTCCGCGTCACGTCGGGGACCGTGGGGGCTCGTCGCCTCGCCGCCCGGACGACCCTGCTCATCGACGCCGTCGAGGCGGACGAGACCGAGCGCACGTGGGAGTGCCTCGGACAGCTCGCGCACGACACCGCGGAGACGGAGGTGGCCCTCGGGCTGCACCTGTCCGGGTGGCAGCGCGGATAGACCGTGGCGGACCGGGCGTGGCTGGGTGGGCCGGCTCGGTCGGGTGAGCGCCGCGGGGCAGGAGCCGGACGCCTACGGGGCGTCCGGCTCCTCCATGCGGTAGCCGACGCCGCGGACCGTCCGGATGAGCGGACGGGTGCCCTCGGGCGCGGCCCGGGTCAGCTTGCGACGCAGGTTGCCGACGTGCACCTCGACGAGGTGCTCCTCCGAGGACCAGCCGGCCCCCCATAGCGTGTCGAGCAGCACGGCCCGCGACCAGACGCGTCGTGGCGCGGCGAGCATCGTCGTCAGCAGGTCGAACTCGGTCCGGGTCAGCTCGACCTCGCGCTCGTCGACCGTGACGGTGCGGCTCTCCGTGTCGACGGCGAGCAGGCCGTGCCGGACCACGGACCCCGGCTCACCGGCACCCGGGCGGTGCCCAGGAGCGCCGGCCGTGAGGTCGTCCCGGCCGATGGCGTCGAACACGCGGGGCCCCGCTGCCGGACCGGTCCCGAGCCCGCCACCCGACCCCGCACCCGACCCGGGACCCGAGCCGGGCATCGACGTCGCGCCGTTCGAGCCGGCGACCGGGATGGGTCCCGTGGCGCCGGCACTCGGGTCCCACGACGTGCGCGGCCGACGCAGCAGCGCGTTGACGCGCACCTGCAGCTCGCGCGGGCTGAACGGCTTCGTCAGGTAGTCGTCGGCACCCGTCTCGAGCCCCATGAGGCGGTCGATCTCCTCGGTGCGGGCGCTGATCATGATGATGTAGGCCTGGCTCGTCTCGCGCACCCGCCGACACACCTCGATGCCGTCGAGGTCGGGCAGCCCGAGGTCGAGGGTCACGACGTCGGGGTCGGTCGTCGTCACGAGGTCGATGGCCTCGCGACCCGACCGCGCGACGGCGACGGCGAACCCCTGCATGGCGAGGCTGTGCGTGATGAGCTGCCGGATGTCGTCGTCGTCCTCGACGACGACTGCCCTGCGCTCGGTGCCCGTCATGCGTGGATTGTGACAGATGGGGCGTATGACGCACCCCGGAACGGGCCCAGTGGCCGCCGACTTCTCGCGTCTTTCTTGCAGCAGGAGCACCGGCTCAGTTGCGCTCGGACCTCGAGAATCGGACTCGGGACGACGCCCCCGAGGAGGCCGGCGCACGCAACCGGTGCGCCGGCGCCCCGTCCCACGTGGCCCAGCAGCGGGCGGCGTCCTCAGAGCGCGGCGAGCCGGTCGGACAGCGCCGAGGCGTCGGTGACGGGCAGGTCGCACACC
>NZ_JBNDHY010000253.1:0-3262 GCF_056755315.1 Monashia sp. HAY1-2A | reverse complement strand
CGTGACCCCGGTCCGGGTCCCGGTCGACGCGGTGAGCGCGGCGCGGGCGCTCAGCCTCGAGGACTGACGCGTGAGGCGTGTCGCCGCTCGACGTTCGGTGCGCGTCCGCGTGCCGGCGAGCAGCGCCAACCTCGGCCCCGGGTTCGACTCGATCGGGCTCGCCCTCGGCATCTGGGACGAGTACGTCGTCACGACGGCGGACACGCCGGGGCTGGTCATCACGGTGGCCGGCGAGGCCGCCGGGGACGTGCCCACCGACGAGAGCCACCTCGTGCACGCCGCGATGCGCCACACGTGGGACCGACTCGGCGTCGAGGCCCCCGCGGGACTGACCCTGACCGCACGCAACGGCGTGCCGCACGGGCGCGGTCTGGGCTCCTCGGCAACCGCTATCGTCGCGGGAGTCGTTGCCGCACAAGCACTTTCAGGGCCGGATGCGGGCTGGGACGCGGATGCCGCCGCCTCGTACCGGACCGACGGATGGCCCGAGCCGGGGGCGGACGTGCCGGTCGACCTCGACCTCGCCGACGACATCGCCAGCCGGCTCGAGGGGCACCCCGACAACGCCTCCGCGAGCGTCTTCGGCGGGCTCACCGTCAGCTGGATGCCCGACGGCACCGGCGCCGACCGCGGTGAGCGCACGGTCACCGCGCGCCCGGTCCTGCACCCCGACGTCGAGGTCGTCGTGCTCGTCCCCGACACCCAGCTCGCGACGCGCACCGCGCGCTCGGTGCTGCCCGACGTGGTGCCGCTGCGCGACGCCGCAGCGGGCGCGGGACGCGCTGCGCTCCTCGTCCACGCCCTGACCACCGAGCCGTCACACCTGCACGCGGCCACGCGCGACTGGCTGCACCAGGAGGCCCGGCGGTCCTCGTACCCCGACACGATGGCCGTCGTCGACGTGCTGCGCGCCCGGGGCCAGGCCGCGGTGGTGTCGGGTGCGGGGCCGAGCGTCCTCGTCCTGACGACCCGCGCGCGGAGCGCCGACGTGCAGGTCCCGCCGGGATGCGTCGGCTGGCGCCGCCTGGCCCCCGGCGTGCCCGCGACCGGGGCCGTCGTCTCCGCGCTCTGAGCCGCGGCCGCGACGAGCAGGCCGCTCGCTCCCGGCGCACGGCGAGGACGTCAGGTCCGTCCCACCCGCGAGGGGGTCGGATGGTATCCTGCGGGTGCACCACACGCCGCGAGCTTCGCAGGCCGGTGTATCACCCCCACGCCGAGGCCCTCTCCACCGCCTCACGGCGCCGTGCGCCGTCGTGGACCACCTTCAGGCCAGCACTGGCCCAAGTCCGACCCGTGGGAGTTCGTCCCGGGTCGCAAACGAGGGGGAAGGATCCTTCGTGTCAGAAACCACCACCCGCCCGGTGTCGGGCCTGTCCGCGATGAAGCTGGACGAGCTCAAGGGCGTCGCGTCCTCCATGGGCATCAAGGGCACCGGGAGGATGCGCAAGAGCGACCTCGTCGAGGCCATCCGGGCCCGTCAGTCCGGCGGCTCGTCCGCGCCGGCCGCCGGTTCCGCGCCGGCGACCGGTTCTGCGCCGTCCGACGGTTCGGGCGCGTCGAGCGCCGCCGTCGAGGCCGAGACCCGATCTGCGCCCACGGACGTCGCGGGCGAGCAGGGCGGCGCGGCCCGCGTCCGCACGTCGCGTCGGGCCAGTCGTCCGGCGGGCACGGCGCTCGAGCCCGACGCCTCGGCCGCGGCGAGCGCGCCGGCGTCGGCGGGCGATCGGACGCCCACCTCCGAGGGCGGCGACTCCTCCCGCGAGCGTCGTGAGGACCGGGGCGCTGGCGCGCGCACCGAGCGTGCCGACCGTGCCGAGCGTGCCGAGCGTTCCGAGCGTTCCGAGCGTTCCGAGCGTTCCGAGCGCACCGACCGCGCGGACCGTGCCGACCGGACGGACCGTGGCGACCGCACCGACCGCACGGACCGTGACGAGCGTGCGGACGCCGCGGTGCGCGAGGCACGTGACGGCCGCCAGAACGAGCGCCAGGGTGACCGCCCGAACCGCGGGACTCAGAACCGGGACCAGAACCGGGACCAGAACCGGGAGCAGAACCGCGAGCAGAACCGGGACCAGAGCCGCGACCAGAACCGCGAGCAGAACCGGGACCAGAACCGCGACCAGAACCGGGACCAGAACCGCGACCAGAACCGGATCGACGACGACGATCGCGGCGGCCGCCGCAGCCGCAACCGGCAGCGCAACCGTGACCGCAAGCGGGGCCGGGGCCGCGAAGGTGGCCAGGACTGGGTCGAGACCGACCTGCAGGTCGGCGACGACGACGTCCTCGTGCCCGTGGCCGGCATCCTCGACGTCCTCGACAACTACGCGTTCGTCCGCACGTCCGGCTACCTCGCCGGCCCGAACGACGTCTACGTCCCGCTCGGCATGGTCAAGAAGCACGGCCTGCGCAAGGGCGACGCCGTCACGGGCGCGGTCAAGGCGCTGCGCGAGGGCGAGCAGCCGCAGGGCAACGTCGGCCGGCAGAAGTACAACGCGCTGGTCCGCCTGGACAGCATCAACGGCGCCGGTGCCGACGACGCCGCCAAGCGCGTCGAGTTCGGCAAGCTGACGCCGCTCTACCCGCAGCAGCGCCTGCGGCTCGAGACCGAGCCGGGCCAGCTGACGACGCGCATCATCGACCTCGTCGCCCCCATCGGCAAGGGCCAGCGCGGGCTCATCGTCGCGCCGGCCAAGGCCGGCAAGACGATGGTCATGCAGGCCATCGCCAACGCCATCACGACGAACAACCCCGAGTGCCACCTCATGGTCGTCCTCGTCGACGAGCGTCCGGAGGAGGTCACCGAGATGCAGCGCGCCGTCAAGGGCGAGGTCATCGCCTCGACCTTCGACCGGCCCGCGGAGGACCACACGACGGTTGCCGAGCTCGCCATCGAGCGGGCCAAGCGACTCGTCGAGCTCGGCCACGACGTCGTCGTCCTGCTCGACTCGATCACCAAGCTGGGCCGGGCCTACAACCTCGCCGCGCCGGCGAGCGGCCGGATCCTGTCCGGCGGCGTCGACTCGGCTGCGCTCTACCCGCCGAAGAAGTTCTTCGGCGCGGCTCGCAACATCGAGAACGGCGGCTCGCTGACGATCCTCGCCACCGCGCTCGTCGAGACGGGCTCGAAGATGGACGAGGTGATCTTCGAGGAGTTCAAGGGCACCGGCAACATGGAGCTCAAACTCGACCGGCAGCTGGCCAACCGCCGCATCTTCCCGGCCGCTGTCTCTTATACACATCTGACGCTGCCGACGACGGA
>NZ_JBNDHY010000252.1:0-3341 GCF_056755315.1 Monashia sp. HAY1-2A | reverse complement strand
GTTGCGGTGTGTACGAAGGCGCAGTGCAGGACCTCATCGACGAGCTCGGACGCTTGCCCGGCGTCGGTCCCAAGAGCGCCCAGCGCATCGCCTTCCACCTCCTGCAGGCCGACGCCGAGGACGTCACGCGTCTCGTCACGGCCCTGACCGAGGTCAAGGCCCGGGTCCGGTTCTGCGAGGTGTGCGGCAACGTCGCGCAGGCCGAGCGGTGCCGCATCTGCGCCGACCCGCGTCGCGACCAGACCTCCATCTGCGTCGTCGAGGAGCCGAAGGACGTCGTCGCGATCGAGCGCACCCGCGAGTTCCGCGGCACCTACCACGTGCTCGGCGGCGCCATCAGCCCGATCGACGGCATCGGACCCGACGACCTGCGGGTCCGCGAGCTCATGACGCGGCTCGCGTCGGGGGAGGTGCAGGAGGTCATCATCGCCACCGACCCCAACCTCGAGGGCGAGGCGACGGCCACCTACCTGTCCCGGCTGCTGCGCGACGTCGGCGTCACGGTCACCCGCCTCGCCTCCGGCCTGCCCGTCGGCGGCGACCTCGAGTACGCCGACGAGGTGACGCTCGGGCGAGCCTTCGAGGGGCGTCGACGCGTCGACGCGTGACGCGCTCCCCGGGGGCCGCGTCCCAGCCGCGATGGGGCATGCTGGTCACATGAGCACCGAGCAGGGGACCCCTGACGCCGCCGACCGCGAGATCGACGACCTCTCGGGCCTGGCCGACCTCACCGCGGCCGAGGCCAGTGCGTTCCTCACGTCGGTGACCGAGGTCGCCTCGGGCAGCTCGCCCGACACCGCCCTGCCCGTCCTGACGCTCGCCCTGTCTCAGGTGCTCGTCGCCGGCGCCCGGCTCGGGGCGATCCAGGACGTCGTGCCGGTCGAGCGCTTCGAGCCGGACGCGACCGACGACGACGCCGACCCGCTGCGCACCGGTCTGGCCAACGTCTTCGCCGGCATCGACGACTACGTCTACGTCATCGACCCGGTCACCTCCTCCGAACGGGCCGACGGGTCGATCACCAACGACCTCGTGGACATCGCCGTCGCCCTGACGCACGGCCTCAAGCACTACGGTGCGGGCCGCCGCGTCGAGGCCCTGTGGTGGTGGCAGTTCAGCTACCTGTCCGAGTGGGGCGACCGCGCGATGACGGCGCTGCGCGCGCTCCAGTCGATCCTGTCGCACCTGCGGCTCGACGTCGACGAGGAGACCGTCGGCGAGGCGGAGTTCGACGCGCTGCACCCCTGACCCGCGCAAGAACGTGCGGCGCCGGTGACGAATCCGCGCACATCTCACCATCGCGACGCGGCGGTGGGCGCCGCGAGCCCGAGCCTAGACTCGGCTGCACCGCAGACCACCGAGCAGATCCGGAGCCCCGAGTGAGCATCGTCGTCCAGAAGTACGGCGGGTCGTCCGTCTCCGACGCCGAGGCCATCAAGCGGGTGGCCCGCCGCATCGTCGAGACGCACAAGGCCGGCAACGCGGTCTGCGTCGTCGTCTCGGCCATGGGCGACACCACCGACGAGCTGCTCGACCTCGCCGAGCAGGTGACGCCGGCACCGCCGGCCCGCGAGCTCGACATGCTGCTGACCTCGGGCGAGCGCATCTCGATGGCCCTCGTCGCCATGGCGATCGCCCAGCTCGGCGCCGAGGCCCGCTCGTTCACGGGCAGCCAGGCCGGCGTCATCACCGACGACGCGCACGGTGCCGCGCGCATCATCGACGTGACGCCGGGGCGCATCCAGAGCGCCCTCGACGCCGGTCACATCGCCATCGTCGCCGGCTTCCAGGGCGTGAGCCAGACGACGAAGGACATCACCACCCTCGGCCGCGGCGGCTCGGACACCACCGCCGTCGCCCTCGCCGCCGCCCTCGGGGCCGACGTCTGCGAGATCTACACCGACGTCGACGGCGTCTTCACCGCCGACCCGCGCATCCTGCCGAGCGCGCGCAAGCTCGACGTCCTGTCGATGGAGGAGATGCTCGACCTCGCGGCCAACGGGTCGAAGATCCTGCACCTGCGCTGCGTCGAGTACGCCCGCCGCTACGGCATCCCGATCCACGTCCGGTCCTCGTGGTCGCAGAAGCCGGGCACCTGGGTCAAGGACAACCCCTACGAAGGAGAAGGCGCTGTGGAAGCTCCGATCATCGCCGGCATCGCCCACGACCGCAGCGAGGCCAAGATCACCATCGTCGGGGTGCCCGACCGGGTCGGGATCGCCGCGAAGATCTTCGGCGCCATCGCCGAGGCCGGCATCAACATCGACATGATCGTCCAGAACGTGTCGGCGGCCCAGACGGCCAAGACCGACATCTCCTTCACGCTGCCGCAGGCCGACGGCGCCCGCGGCATGCAGGTGCTGCAGGGCATCAGGGCCGAGGTCGAGTACGAGGACCTGCGGCTCGATGACAAGATCGGCAAGATCGCCCTCGTCGGCGCCGGCATGAAGAGCCACCCAGGCGTCTCGGCGAAGTTCTTCGGGGCCCTGGCCGAGGCCGGGATCAACATCGAGATGATCTCGACCTCCGAGATCCGTGTCTCGGCGGTGACGCGCGCCGAGCAGCTCGACGACGCCGTCCGTGCCGTGCACACCGCCTTCGGTCTCGACTCGGCCGAGGACGCCATCGTCTACGGCGGCACCGGCCGCTGACGCTCGCTGCCCCGCCCGGTGAGCTGGGCCGCGTCGTCGCGTGACGGCGTCAGTGGGCCACCGCGGGCACCGACCGGGCCACGACCTCGGCGAGCTCCCCGCGCGTCGGGCCGGGGTCGAAGGGTCGCCGCCAGCCGGTCGCGTAGACGGCACGGGCCCGGTCCTCGGCGGCCCGCAGGCTCGCGGGCAGCGCGGTCATCGCGGCGTACGGACCGATGAGCTCGCCGATCGAGGGGTCCCGCTCCGCGGCCATCATGATGATGTCGGAGGGCAGCGGGCGGGAGAGGTCGATGTCCTCACCCGCCCAGCGTCGGGCCTGCGCCGAGTCCATGTGCACGTGGTCCTCGACCCAGGGCCGCATGCTCGCCTCGCCGAAGGCGTCGAGCCCGAGCGAGAGGGCCTCGAGGTCGGTCCCGTGCTCGTCGAGGAGCCGGAGCAGCTCGGCCACCTGGAGCAGGGAGGTCGTGACGCCGCGACCGAAGTTCGGCGTCGTGGTGCACACCGAGTCACCCACGAAGACGAGCCCCGGCAGCGCGGGCCGGCCGTCCGGCCCGTGCTGCCCGCGGTAGACGTTGAGCAGCGGACCGCCGGGCAGCGCGTCGGTGAGCGGGGTGGCCACGGACGGGTCGGTCCACGCCGCGAGGCCGGGCACGGCGGCAGCAGCGGCCTCGAACGCCGCGGTGTGGCGCA
>NZ_JBNDHY010000251.1:0-3328 GCF_056755315.1 Monashia sp. HAY1-2A | reverse complement strand
CACCTACAAGAGCAGCGAGGCCGAAGCGCGCGACGTCGTCGCGTCCATCGAGTCCAGAGGTCGGCGCGGTGTCGCGCTGCACCTCGACACCACCGACATCGCCTCGTTCGCCGCCTTCGTGGAGACGCTGCGCAGCGAGCTGCCCGACGGGCGGTTCGACATCCTGGTCAACAACGCCGGCACCGCGCTGTACAGCCTGCTCAAGGACACGACCGAGGCCGAGTTCGACCAGGTCTTCGGGGTGCACGTCAAGGGCCCGTTCTTCCTCACTCAGGCCCTGGAGCCGTTGCTCGTCGACGGCGGCCGCATCGTCAACATCTCCAGTGCCCTGACCCGGATGGCGTTCGCCCGTTCTGGCCCGTACGCCACCGCCAAGGGAGCCATCGAGGTGCTCACCCGCTACCAGGCGCTGGAGTACGGCGACCGCGGGATCACCGCCAACGTCCTCGCCGTCGGCGCCGTGCCGACCGACTTCGGCGACGCTCACCTGCGCTCAGACCCCGACCTGCAGAAGACCATCATCGGGCTGACCGCCCTGCAGCGTCTGGCCACTCCTGAGGATGTCGGCCAGGCCGTCGTCGGTCTCACGACCGCCTCCGGCAGCTGGATCACAGGCCAGCGCATCGAAGCCTCCGGCGGCCTGCGGCTCTGACCCATGGTCCCCGCGGCGGCGGGCTTCCGTCCACCGCCGCGGTGGCACTCCGCATCCGTACCCGGCCGGTCGCGGTCCCAGGTTGACGCCGTCCCGTGCGCGGCCGTGCCGCGCGACGCTCAGCCATCCGGTTAGAGCGTCACGCCTTTGGCTTTGAGGTGTTCACCGATCGGGCCTGTCGCCCAATCTCCGTCGTAGAAGTTGACCTGCACCCGGCGGGTGGCGGGATGGCCTTCCAAACCTGGGGGCAACGTCGTCCTTCGGCCGCGGTAGTCGACGGCGCTGATCCGGCTATCGGCCAAGAGCAGCTCGTCGGCCCTGAGAAGCCCTCGCCGGCGGCCCCGCTCGAGTCCTACGACCGGTGCGATGCCCGGATGAGGCCAGGAATCCCGAAGGCCAGGAGTGCGGCCGCGAGCGGAACAGCAAGGGGGAGCGGCCGCAGGACTAGCAGCAACAGAACGGCCGCGACGAGCGGCATGAGGAAGGCTTCGAGCAGCACGATCGGCTTACGGACGCGATGGGTGATCACGGGCGGCACGTTAGTGGGAAGGGATGCTCGCGAGGCTGATCGACGCGGAGGACGGGCCGCGTCGAGGGAAGGTGGAGGGCACCCTTGGTCGAAGGGCAGATCCACCGATCGGACCGCGGCTCTCGTCGTCAGCGTCACTCCGCCGCGAGCCGCCTCGCTTACCGCTCAATGGATTCCACAAGGCCGCATGAGCTGAGGTGGCTAGCCATGTAGCCGGGGGTCAGAACCTCGGTTGGACAGAGTCCCCGCCTGGCCGGTGGAGCGCGGCCTACGGGCCGCTGGCAACCGTCCCGGCACGACTGTGCGCGGAGGCTGCAGCACAGTGTGGGTGGTGACGGGTGTTCGTCGATCCAACTTGTGAAGTCCTTGTCTCTGGCAGCGGCAACAAGACCGCGTGGTCGTCACGTGGTCAGCGGGTGATGACGACCTTGCCGTGCGCTTTGCCCTCCTCCACGTAGGTGACCGCGTCGAGAGTCTGGTCGAAACCGAAGGTGCGGTCGGGGACCGGGCGGAGGTCTCCGGCCTCGTAGAGCCGGGCCAGGTTCGTCAGCTGGGCGCCGTCGGCGTGCATGAAGAAGAAGCGGTAGCGCACCCCGAGTCGCCGGGCCCTCCGGTGGATCTTGCGGCTGAGCAGTGCCATCACCGGCTTGAGCAGCGGCTTGCTGATCTGGGTGGCGAAGGCGGGGTCGGGCGGCCCGACCACGCTGATTGCCAGCCCGCCGGGCCTTAGCACGGTCATCGACTTGTTCAGGCTGTCGGTCCCCAGCGAGTCGAGGACGACGTCGTAGTCGCTGAGCACGTCGGTGAAGTCGGTGGTGGTGAAGTCGATGACCTCGTCGGCGCCGAGCGCCGTGAGTGTCTCGGCGTCGGTCCCGCGCGCGGTGGTCGCCACGTGGGCGCCGAGGTGGTGCGCGAGCTGGATGGCGGTCGATCCCAAGCCGCCGGCTCCGGCGTGCACGAGGACGCGCTGGCCCGGCCGGAGGTGAGCGAGGTCGACGAGCGCCTGCCAAGCCGCGAGCGCTACGAGGGGGACGGCTGCTGCCTGGGCAAAGGAGAGTGAGGCCGGCTTCAGCGCGATGTCCGCGGCGTCGATGGCGATGGACTCGGCGAAGGTGCCGATGCGGTGGTCGCGGGGTCGGGCCCAGATTTCGTCGCCGACCTTGAAGGCGCTGACGTCGGGGCCGACCTCGGCGACGGTGCCCGCGACGTCGTGGCCGAGGATGAACGGTCGCGGGTAGCTGAGGAGCTGCTTGAACTCGCCGTTGCGGATCATCACGTCGAGTGGGTTGACGCTTGCCGCGCGTACGTCGACCAGGACATCACTGGGACCGACGGTCGGCGCCGGCGCGTCAGCCTCGCGCAGGCCGTCGGGGCCGTAGTGGTCGACGACGAAGGCCCTCATGCTGACTCCTGGTCCGTGTTCGCGCGGTTGCCGGCGGGCGCCAGCAGCTTCAGTGCGTTGGTGTGGGCGGCGGCCAGCACGCGGTCGGACAGCTCGCGGTCCTGGACGGCCCGCGCCAGCTGCAGGGCGCCTGCGAGCAGTCCCACGAGACCGATGGCCTGCTCCTCCGCACGCGAGGTGTGGTCGTCAGCGTCATCAAGGTGTCGGGCGATGGCGGTCAGGACCGAGCGGATGCCGGTGGTGTAGGCCTGCCTGCTGGCCGCGTCGCAGCGGCCGATCTCGTCGAGAAGTGCCGCGGAGCAGCAACCGGCGGCTGGGTCGTCCCGGTGAGCGGCCGAGAGGTAGTCGCGGATGAACGCCTCCAGGCCGGATCCTGCGGGAAGTGAGTCGAGCAGGGCGACCTGGGTGTCCAGCTGGTCGGTGACGACGGCAGCGACCAGATCACCCTTCGACGAGAAATGACCGTAGAACGCGCCGTTGGTCAGGCCGGCGTCGGCTACCAGGGTCGCGATGCCCGAACCGTCGATGCCATCGCTCTTGAACCGGCGACCTGCCGTCTCGATCATCCGCCGCCTCGTCGCCTGCTTGTGCTCGGCGCCGTACCTGGCCATGGGCTCACTCCTTCACCGTTGCGTCTGCGCCCACCATAGCAGTACGGTCATAATCCTATGTTCGCGTGCGTGCTCCTTGGCGTACGAGACCATCCCCCTGTCTCTTATACACATCTGACGCTGCCGACGACGGA
>NZ_JBNDHY010000250.1:0-3439 GCF_056755315.1 Monashia sp. HAY1-2A | reverse complement strand
CGCCGGGACCGTTCGGGTCCGCAGCCACGAGGCCGAGCTCGAGGTCGCCCGTGCCCACCTGCCCGACGGCCAGGGCGACGTGTGGCTGGGCGTCCGTCCGGAGAAGCTGCGCCTCGGTGAGTCCGGCGGCCCCAACCGTCTGCGGGGCGTCGTGCGCGACGTGTCGTTCACGGGTGTCGCGACGCAGTACTCGGTGCAGATGCCCTGGGGCCAGGAGCTGACCGTCGTGCAGCAGAACGACGGCACGTCCCGGGCCACGCTCGGGGAGAACGTCACGATCTCCTGGGCCGCCGAGCACGGGTTCGCCCTGGACGCCTCGCAGGATGCCGAGGCCGGCGCGGAGCTGGTGGACGAGCGTGGCTGAGCAGGCCGTCCTGCCGTCCGCGACGGCGCACCCACCCGGACCGGCCGCAGCCCTCGAGGCGCCGCGTCGCCGACGCAACTGGGTGCCGTACGCGCTGCTGCTGCCCGGGCTGCTGTGGCTCGTCGTCTTCTTCGTCGCACCGATGGCCACGCTGGCGTCGCAGTCGCTCCAGGAGGGCAACGTCGACGACGGCTACGTGTTCACCGGGAACATCGGCATCTACGCCGACGCCTTCGGCCAGTACTGGCCGCAGATGCTGCGCTCGCTGCTCTACGCGGGCGCGGCCACGCTGCTGGCGCTGCTCATGGGCTACCCGCTCGCCTACTTCATCGCGCAGAAGGCCGGCCGCGGGAAGAACCTCGTGCTCGTCCTCGTGGTCGCGCCGTTCTTCACCAGCTTCCTCATCCGGACGCTCGCCTGGCGCACCATCCTGTCCGACGACGGTTGGGTGACGCCGCTGGCCCGCGCGCTGCACGTCACCGACCTGCTCAAGGCCGTCGGGCTGACGAACAACGACTCCCTGCTCTACTCGCAGTTCGGCGTCATCATGGGCCTGACGTACAACTTCCTGCCCTTCATGATCCTGCCGCTCTACACCTCGCTCGAGCGGCTCGACCCACGGCTGCTCGAGGCGGCGGGCGACCTGTACGCCTCGCCGTGGCAGACGTTCCGACGCGTCACCTGGCCGCTGTCGCTGCCCGGGGTCGTGGCCGGCACGCTGCTGACGTTCATCCCCGCCGCAGGCGACTTCGTCAACGCCAAGCTGCTCGGCAACACGCAGACGACGATGCTCGGCTCGGTCATCGACGCCCAGTTCCTGCGCGTCCTCGACTACCCGCTCGCCGCGGCCCTGTCGTTCATCATGCTCATCACGATCGTGACGATGGTCATGGTGTACGTCCGCCGCGCCGGCACGGAGGAGCTCCTCTGATGGCCTGGATCAGGAAGCACCTCATCGCCGTCGCCGGTCTGCTGGTGCTCGTCTACATGCTCGTGCCGAACCTCGTGGTCGCGATCTTCTCGTTCAACGAGCCCAAGGGTCGCTTCAACTACACGTTCAACGAGTTCTCGACCGACGCCTGGACGAATCCCTGTGGGGCACAGGGGATCTGCGAGTCCCTCGGCCTCAGCCTGCAGATCGGGGTCATCGCCTCGCTCGCCGCCACGGTCCTCGGCACGATGATCGCCTTCGCCCTGGGTCGGTACCGCTTCCGCGGCCGGTCGGCGACGAACCTGCTCATCTTCATGCCGATGGCCACCCCCGAGGTCGTCATGGGGTCGAGCCTCCTGACGCTCTTCCTCATGCTCGGGGTGCCGTCGGGCCGCGGCGCCATCCTCATCGCGCACATCATGTTCTGCGTCTCGTTCGTCGTCGTCGCCGTCAAGGCCCGGGTCGCCACCCTCGACCCACGGCTGGAGGAGGCGGCCGCCGACCTCGGGGCCAACCCGGTGCAGACCTTCCTGCGGGTGACGCTGCCGCTCGCGGCCCCCGGCATCGCGGCCGGTGCGCTGCTGTCGTTCTCGCTCAGCTTCGACGACTACATCATCACCAACTTCAACGCCAGCCCGAGCTCGATCACCTTCCCGATGTACGTCTGGGGGGCCTCGGCCCGTGGGGTGCCCGTGCAGGTCTACGTCGTCGGCACGCTGATGTTCCTGCTCGCGCTCGCCGTCGTCGTGGCCGGTCAGGCCGTGTCCAAGCGCCGCAACCGTCAGGTGGCCTGAGGCCGAATGCGAGTGCTCATGGTCGGTTGCGGTGGGGTCGGTGACGCCGCGGCGCGCATCGCCGCCGAGCGCGGCTTCTTCGAGCGCTGGGTCGTCGCCGACCACGACCTGACGCGTGCCGAACGCACCGTCGCGGCCGTCGTCGAGCGCCACCCGGGCGAGGCACGTTTCGTCGCGGCCCGCGTCGACGCGTCCGACTCCGATGCCGTCACGGCGCTCGCCCACGAGCACGAGGTGACCCACGTGCTCAACGCCGTCGACCCGAAGTTCGACATGCCGATCTTCCGCGCGGCCAAGGCTGCCGGAGCCGACTACCTCGACATGGCGATGAGCCTGTCGCAGCGCCATCCGGAACGGCCGTTCTCGGACACCGGGGTCAAGCTCGGCGACGAGCAGTTCGCCGAGGCGGGGGAGTGGGAGGCCGACGGGCGCCTGGCCCTCGTCGGCATCGGTGTCGAGCCCGGCCTGTCCGACGTGTTCGCCCGCTACGCCGCCGACCACCTCTTCTCCGAGATCGACGAGCTCGGCACCCGCGACGGCGCAGACCTCGTCGTCCGAGACGACGAGGGCCGCGAGATCTTCGCGCCGAGCTTCTCGATGTGGACGACGATCGAGGAGTGCCTCAACCCGCCCGTGGTCTGGGAGCGGGACCGCGGCTGGTTCACCACCGAGCCGTTCAGCGAGCCGGAGGTCTTCGACTTCCCCGAGGGCATCGGACCGGTCGAGTGCGTCAACGTCGAGCACGAGGAGGTCCTCCTCATGCCCCGGTGGGTCGAGGCCCGACGGGTGACCTTCAAGTACGGCCTCGGTGACGAGCTCATCGGCATCCTCAAGGTGCTGAACACCCTGGGGCTGGACCGCACCGACCCGGTCCGCGTCAAGGGCGTCGAGGTGTCGCCCCGCGACGTCGTCGCCGCGGTCCTGCCCGACCCGGCGACGATCGGGCCGCGGATGACCGGCAGGACGTGCGCCGGCCTCCTCGTCACCGGCACGGGCACCGACGGGCAGCCGCGCCGCACCTACCTCTACCACGTCGTCGACAACGAGCAGACGATGCGCGAGTACGGCGCCCAGTGCGTCGTGTGGCAGACGGCGGTCAACCCCGTCGTCGCCCTCGAGCTGCTCGCCCGAGGCACGTGGAAGGGCGTCGGGGTCCTCGGACCCGAGGCGTTCGACGCCGTGCCCTTCCTCGACCTGCTGGCCGCCCCGAAGCCGGTCGGCTACGGGTCCCCCTGGGGTCTCGAGGACCGCTGAGGGACCACCGCACCCCGACCAACCCACGACCGAGAACCTGTCCCGCGGGGACCTAGGCTGAGGAGCATGGCACGCGTGACAGAGCAGTCAGGGACC